>JBJSXS010000697.1:0-2644 GCA_046086545.1 Gemmata sp. | reverse complement strand
ACCCGCTCGCGAACTTCGACACGAGCAAGTACGTGCCCTGCTTGCGCACGGACACGCTGGTCTTCAACCTGCACCTGCCCGAGACGCGGCGCCGGCTCGAAGCGGTGAGCGGGGTCCACGTGCGCGACGCGGCCACGCTGCGGCGGGCGCTGGCGAACGTGTTCATGCACTTCACCAAGAGCGGCGCGAAGGCGTGCGCGATCTCGCTGCCGCCCAACTTCCACCCGGCCAAGTTCGACGACGAGCACTTCTACGAGCAGATGGAGTTCCACGGGTTCCAGGACCTGGCGCCCGGCGTGTTCTGGCTCATCGCCGAGTTCTGCCGCGACTTCCGGCTCCCGTTCGACCTGATGATCGGGGTGAACCGCAAGGTGTACGAGAAGGGCGTGTTCCAGGGGCAAGACCTGTTCGACCAGCGCACCAGCCTGATCCAGTACAAGGAGCTGTTCAACGCGTTCCCGAACGTGACGTTCCCGGTGTCGGTGCTCACCAGCGCCCAGAACCAGGAACTTGTCGCGTACTCGTGGATCTTCCCGAACGTGCTGCCGAACGGGCACTGGTGGTACTCGAACACCCCGCCGTACATCAAGAAAGATGTGACCGAGCGCCTCACCGCGGTGCCGAAGACGAAGCTGATCGGGTACTACTCGGACGCCTACAAGCTGGAGTTCGTGAAGCCGAAGTACGGCATGTACCGGCGCATCCTCGCGGGGGTACTGGCCGACGAGTTCGTGCGCCCCGGGGCGCTGAGCGAAACGGCCGCGGTCGCGCTGGGCACCCGGCTGCTGCGCGACAACGTGCGCGAGGTGTTCAAGGTGTAGTCCGTGGGAGCCGGCGGCGGCGCGTCACCCGCGCCCGCTGTTCGCGCCGCGCGAGGCGTCGCCGTCCCCCTCGTGGTTGATCCCGTCGAACCCGTTGTCGTCCAGCAGGTCGTGGAACGGGCCGTCCACCCCGTTGTCGTCGAACGCACGGAACCGCGCCGGGCCGGACGCGCGCTCCACGACCAGGTCGTCGCGGCCGTTCCCGGTGGAGTCGTTCACCTGCACCCGCACCCCGTCGCGGTAGGTGCTCTCGAACACGATCCGGCTACTCAGCAGTGTCAGGTCGCTACCGCGGAACACCTTCACGTGCGACCCGGCGCCCGGACCGGCGGCTGGCGCAGCCTACCGATTATCGGCACCCCGCCGCGCTAGTTGGCAACCCAGTCCGACGGTGGTAACATCCACCGGCGGCGCCTGGTCCCGCGTCAACACACCTCCGGGGCACGGGCACGTAATCCATGCGGGTGATCGAACAGCTCGTCCACCACTTCTGGGCCCGGGGCGCGCTCACGCGGGAAGAGGCGCTGTACCTCGTGCGGCACGGGTTCGCCCGCGGGGCCGACCTGCCGGGGCTGTTCGACCCACAACCGCCGCTGAGCTACGAAGATGTAGCGGATGTGTACTTGGGCGACTTCGACGAGCAGGCGCGCGACGAGCAGGCGCGCGCGGCCGAAGCGCTGGAAGACGAACTGGTCGGCCGCAACGCGGGCAGCCGCAAGCAGGGCGGCAAGAAGAAAAAACCGAGCGGCCACAACCTCGCGCCCGCGACCGAGGTGCTGAGCGCGCACGTCGCGGCCCGGGAACCGTACCCGGCGCTGTGCGAGTGGGCCAGTCGGGTGAAGCCGTGCGCCACCTGGAGCGACGCGGCGAAAGTCATCGCGAGCGCGAAGCCGGAGGCGCTCGAAACGGCCCTTGTGGGCCTGCTGGCGGCCCGCCCGCGGGCGCTCGGGGAGCTGTGGTTCTGGTTCGACCTGGAGCCGCTGTACGCCTGGGCCGACGCCAGGGAGAACGCCGGCCCGGTGGCCGAGGGGCTGTCGAAGTTGCTCGGGGCGGACGCGCCCGCGCGCGTCGGTCGGCTGGGCCAGTTGCAGAAGGCCGCCGGGGTGCAGGCGCTGCTCGCCCTGCTGCCGGCGCGGCGCGCGTTCCTGAACCTGCTTCCGGTGCTGTACCACGCCCACTTCCCGCGCCTCGGGCTGTGGCTGGTGCCGCCGACCGGGCCGGCCGCGGCGTGCTGGCCCGCGCTGCCGTGGTCGTTCGTGCTGGTGTACAACGCGCGCCCGGGGACCGCCCCGAACCCGCCGCCGGGCTACGCGGTCGATCCCCACGCGCTGCCGGACGCGCTGCTCCGGCTGGCGCTCACCACCGCGCTGGCGCAGGCCCCGGTCGCGGTGCGCGAGCTGCTGATGCACGGGCTGCGCGACTGCGGCACCGCGCCCCGGCCGGAGTTCGTGCGCCCCCTACACTGCCCGTACACGTGGCGCGTGTAGCACCCGGCCCATCCACGCAGGACCGCCCAATGAGTTCCGGCCCGCTCACCGAAACGGTCACGCTGGCGCAGGCGCGCGAACTCATCAAGTGCCTGTCGCACGAACAGAGCGTGCTGCTGCTGTCGCCCCCGGGGGTGGGCAAGTCCGACGTCGTGCGGCGGGCCGCGGCCGACGCCGGCCTCGAGTGCAAGTCGCTGCTCGGCACGCAGATCGCGCCGGAAGACGTGTCCGGCGTACCGCGCATTGTCGGCGAGCGGAGCGTGTTCTGCCCGCCGCGCGTGCTGCTGCCCGAGAACGCGACCGAGTTCTGCCTGTTCCTCGACGAGCTGCCGGCGT
>JBJSXS010000696.1:0-3593 GCA_046086545.1 Gemmata sp. | reverse complement strand
CGATCCGCAGCACGCCCTGGAACCTGTTCGGCGAGGCGCTCGGTACGTTCGTGCTGGTCTTCGTCGGTGCCGCGGTGGCGGAGAAGGGGATCAACGGTGCGCTCGCGGCGCCCCTCGGCGGCTCGCTGGTCTGGAGCATCGGTCTGAGCCTCGGTGCCACCACGGGCTACGCGATCAACCCCGCGCGCGACCTCGGCCCGCGGCTCGCGCACGCGCTGCTGCCGGTCGCGGGGAAGGGGGGGGCCGACTGGTCTTACGCTTGGGTGCCGGTGCTCGGGCCGCTCCTCGGCGGCGCGGCCGGTGCGGTCCTCGCGAAACTTCTCATTCTCAACGTGTGATTGCGCGTGTCACGCGCCGTCTGCTGTGGTAAGATCGTGGCCCTGCCGAACTCCCTGCCCGAACGCCGGGGACCGCACATGACGCCGCGCCTCTCACGCCGCAACCTCCTCCAACTCGGTGGCATCAGTGTGCTCGGGCTGGGCCTGCCGGACCTCCTGCGCGCGTCCCCGAGCCGTAGCCTCGCACAGAGCGCGAAGCCGAAGTCGTGCATCTTCGTCGTGCAGTACGGCGGGTGCAGTCAGATCGACAGCTTCGACATGAAGCCGGACGCGCCGGCGGAGATTCGCGGGCCGTTCAAGCCGATCCCGACTTGCGTGCCCGGGACGCAAATCTGTGAGCACATGCCGCGGCTCGCTTGCCTCGCGGACCGCTACGCCCTCGTGCGCTCGATGACGCACGGCAACTCCGGGCACGACGGCGGGATGCACGTCGCGATGACCGGGCACTCGCAACCCGTCGAGAGTACACCGTACTTCGGCTCCGTGGTAGCGAAGTTGTGCCCGCCCGGTGGGAACGTGCCGCCCTACGTTTGGCTGCAGAACCTCGCGGGCGACGTGCAACCCCGCTACCTGACCGGCGGGTTCCTAGGAGCCGCGTACGCGCCGCTGCGGGTCGGCACCGACCTCGATAATCCGGCGGCGCCCGGCTTCCGCGTCAAGTCCTTTGACCCCCCCGCGGACGTGCCGACGCGGCGGCTACTCGACCGGCAACAGTTGCTCGCGTGTGTCGAACGTGCCGGGCAGATGCCGCCCGGTTCCGAACCGGGGAACATGGCAAAGTACCGTGAAAAGGCCGTCGATCTGCTCGCCGGGCCGGACGCCCGGGTCGCGTTCGACCTCGACCGCGAACCGAGCCGCACCCGCGACCGCTACGGTCGCCACCCGCTCGGGCAAAACCTGCTGATGGCGCGTCGGCTCATCGAAGCCGGCACGCGCCTGGTGAGCGTGACCGCGTGGACCGGGCTCCCGCCGGGCGAAAAGTTCCGCAACGTGCAGACGTGGGACATGCACGGCACAGGGCCCGGACTCGGGAGCATCTTCGGAGCCGGCGCGTTCGGGCTGTCGTGGGCACTGCCGCGCGTGGACGAGGCTCTATCGGCGCTGCTGACCGATCTCGAAGACCGCGGGTTGCTCGAAACAACGCTGGTCGTGCTGGTCGGTGAGTTCGGGCGGACGCCGAAGGTGAGCGGCGAGGGCCGCGACCACTGGCCGGCGTGCTACACCGCCCTGCTCGCGGGGGCCGGCGTAAAGGGCGGGTTGGTTTACGGCGCGTCGGACAAGATCGCGGGGTACGTAAAGGACAGCCCGGTTCGCCCCGAGGACTTCGGCGCCACGCTGTTTCACACTCTCGGTGTGCCCCCGGAAACGAAGCTCGGTGCCGACGGGTTCACCAAACCCGTGAGCGCCGGAAAGCCGGTCCTGGACTTGTTCGTGTGACTGTCATTCTGACCATTGCCGATGTTCCATGAGGAACGGTGTTTTCCGCCCGGCGCCCGCCGCGCGGTTTTGCGCGGGATTCTTGCCCGCGCGCCCCGTAGCCGACCGGTGCCCGGGCGGTTACCCTTTCTTGCGCCTCCCTCGCATTCACCTTTGGAGCCTCTCACGATGCGATTCCTGAAAGCCGCCTTGCTCGCCGCGTGCGCGAGCGTGTTGGCGCTGGGCGCGGCCCGCGCCGACGTCAAGCCGCACCCGATGTTCTCCGACAACATGGTGCTCCAGCGCGACGTGGAACTGACCGTATGGGGCAAGGCCGACCCCGGCGAAGAGGTCAGCATTTCGTTCGATCACAAGGGCGAGAGCGGCGGCAAGCCGCTCGCGGCCAAGGCTACCGCCGATAAGGACGGGAAGTGGTCCGCGAAGCTCGGCACCCACAAGGCCGGCACCGGCTGCACACTGACCTTCAAGGGCAAGGCCAACACCGTCGAGTTCAAGAACGTGGCGGTGGGCGAGGTGTGGGTGTGCTCGGGCCAGTCCAACATGGAGTGGTCGGTCAACATCAGCGAAACCCCGGACAAAGTGAAGGAGGGGGCCAAGAACCCGAACCTGCGCCTGTTCACCGTGCAGAAGCGGACAGCGCCGCGGCCCATCACCGACCAGGATGATCTGAAGCACTTCACGAAGTGGGTCGAGAGCGGGCCTGACACGGTGGGCGGGTTCTCCGCGGTCGCGTACCACTTCGGCCAGAAACTCCAGAAGGAGTTGGGCGTCCCGGTCGGGCTGATCCACACGTCGTGGGGCGGCACCCCGGCGCAGGCGTGGGCCAGCCTGGAGGCGCTCGACGCCGATCCGAGCCTGAAGTACTACGCCGACCAGACACGCACCGCGGTCAAGGGGTACGATGCGTACGACGCCAAGAAGGCGGCCGCGGACTACGAGAAGGCGCTGGCGAAGTGGAAGGAGGACGCCGCCAAGGCCAAGGCCGACGGCAAGCCCGAGCCGAAGGCGCCCGCCAAGCCCGTCGCGACCCCGCCGGCCCTCGGGCCGGGCACCCCGACGGTGCTGTACAACGCGCTGATCCACCCGCTGCTCAATTTCAAGGTGAAGGGCGCCATCTGGTACCAGGGCGAGTCGAACGCGGGCAAGGCCTACGAGTACCGCACGCTGTTCCCGACCATGATCAACGACTGGCGCAAACGGTTCGAGTGCGAGCTGCCGTTTATGCTGGTGCAGCTGGCCCCGTTCAGAGGCGGCGCGAGCGGGGTCGATTACGCAGAGCTGCGTGACGCCCAGTTGCACGCCGCGAAGACGCTGCCCAAGACCGGCATCGCGGTCATCACCGACGTGGGCAACGAGACCGACATCCACCCGAAGCCGAAGCAGCCGGTGGGCGAGCGGCTCGCGCTGGCCGCGCTGGGCATCGAGTACGGCAAGAAGATTGTGTACTACGGGCCGACCCTGAAGGACACGAAGTTCGCCAGCGGGGCTGCGACCCTAACGTTCGACAACGCGGGCGGCGGGCTGGTCGCGAAGGACGGCGACCTTGTGGGGTTCCAGATCGCGGGCAAGGACGGCAAGTTCGTGCCGGCGAAGGCGGTCATCAAGGACAACACCGTGGTGGTGACCAGCGAGATGGTACCGGACCCGACCGCCGTGCGGTTCGGGTGGGTGAACTTCGCAAAGCCGACGCTCAACTTCTTTAACAAGGAAGGGCTGCCGGCTACCCCGTTCCGCACTGACGACCTGCCGCTCACCACGAAGCCGAAGCAGTAAGGCAAGCGGTTGTGTTTCTGGTGAGCCGCGAGCCGGGGCCGGGCG
>JBJSXS010000695.1:0-4567 GCA_046086545.1 Gemmata sp. | reverse complement strand
AGCCGCGACTCGCTGGGAGCGCGTCAAGTTGAGTAGACCCATTTTCCGAGCCGCAGCGCGGGGGGCAACAACAAAAGGACGAGCAGACCCGGCAGCCCGACGAACGCGGTCGCGAGCACCGCGTCGAGGAACACGAGGCCCAGCACGCACCGCTTGACGGCGGCCTGCACGTTCCGCGGTCCGGGGTCGCCGATCGCGCGCGACACCGGCGCGCCGATGAGGAACCCGAACGCGACCAACAGGAACGGGAACGCGGCCGTGCCCGTCCCGGTCCCGAGTCGGGCGCGGAGCACGAGCGCGAGTGCCAGCGCGGCGGCCATCACGCTCGCGGCCAGCGCGAGGGTGCGCTTCCGGCTGGTGCCCTCCTCTGTGCGTGCGAACCACGTCACGCCAACGATGTACACCCCCACGACGGCCGCAAGGTGCAAGCGCCGCTCGATGTCGAGCGCGCCCTCGGGGACCAGCGAGAGTGCGAAGAGCACGTTCAGAAACCGGCACGCTGCCATCGCCAGCGGCCCGAACGGGGTGCGCTTGGCCCCGCCGTCGTATATGAGCACGCCTGCCACTATTCCGAGCGCGTACACGAGCGGTTCGTGGTTCCAGGTCGCTTGCGCGACGAATCCCGTGGCACCCGCGAGCGCGACCCCGGCCGCGAAGAGGAGCGTGCCCAGGAGTACCGCGGTGCCGATGCTCACGCGCCCCGACGGGAGCGGCCGGAACGCGCGCGCCTTCTTGTCTTCGGCAAGGTCGAAGTAATCGTTCCACACCATACCTGCGAGGTACAAACTGCCCGAACTCAGCGCGAGGACGAAGTACGCGGCCCAGAACGCGGCCGGCGGTGACGGAACGAACGCGACCGCCGCACACGCGCCGAGGGCGATGTCGGCGAACGCGGTGAACACGTTCGGGATGCGGAGCAGCTGCGCGAAGGCCAGAATGCGGTCGCGGTTCATGCGGAGTGGTATAGCGGGAAGCCCGCCCCGCGCTCAGGCTATGTACCCCGGCGGACCAAGAACGAGGCGATGTTCCCAACGAGCAGTTCACGTTGGAAGTAGCATACCGCCTCCGCCCGGTCGAGTCACTCCGCTGCGCCGGAGCACTCAGAGTCGGCCACCGACACCCAGGCTTACAGGTCCGCCAGCAGCGTTTTTACCCGCGACCGCCAATCGGCTCGCGGGCGGGGCGAAAGCAGTCGGCGTGCGCGGCCGGCGCCACAGGTAGAGCCAGAACCGCACGCCGAGGAGCGGGCCGCGGGCTGGAACTCACAAGAGCACCGAAGTGAAACTTGTGTAGCGCTTTGTGCGAGCGGGAGCTGATCGGCCCGTAGATAGGCAGCGGCACTCCGTACTACGCTAGGGGTACATCGACCGCGTATGCCGCGGGGCCGGCAGTGTGTGAGCCGAGGTCGGCAAGTTCCTCCTCGGTGTTTACGTACCGGGCGTCGCGAACGGATTCGGCGAGCGGGCGCCCGTGAGCTTCGAGCTTCTCGTTATCGTCCAGGCCGATCAGCAGCACACTCACGGCGAAGCCCTGCCGCTTGAGGGTGCCCAGTGCGATCGCGCTTTCAACCGGCACGCGCGGCAGGACGGCTATCACGGTAGCGTCGCGCGGCATCCGCCCGGCGAGTTCCAGACACAACTGACCGAAGGTGAACGCATCGGTCTGTTCGAGGCGGGCCAGCGCTTCACGAATCTGCTGAAACTGGTCCAACCCGCGGCGCGTGTCAACCACCACGGGGCGCAGCCGGTCGCTGTCCTCGTTGACGTCGAAGCGCGACTTCGCCTCGTCACGCGACGCGTGGCCCTCGACCTGCGCCTCCTCGGACTCGGCCGCGAGCGACTCGGCGCGGATGCGGTCGGCGGCGTCGCGCCCGTTGCTCGCGAAGCCGATTTGCACGTTCAGCGTGGACACCAGGTGCGCAAGGCTCACGGCTGCGGTCACCGCGAGCTCCGAGCGGTGCGGTTCGCCGCGCTTGTGGTAGCCGCCCTCGTGGAAATCGAGGAGTATGGTCGCGCCAGCGAGCGTGGTCGGCTCGTAGATGCGACAGTGCAGTTGCCCGGTGCGGGCGGTCACCTTCCAGTGGACCCGCTGGAGCGGGTCGCCGAGGACGTACTGGCGAACGCCCGCGGTCCGCGTCGGGTCCTCGAACAGCCGGTTCTGAAGGCGCACTTCGCCGATGGGCCGTTCCGACGCGAAGTTGTACTTAGGCAGGGCAACGACCCTGGGGTAGACCATGACGTACACCGGGTTGCCGATGACGCGGTGCCGCCGGTGCAGGCCGAACACGTCACCCGTTTCGAGCAGCGTCGGGCCGAGCGGGTAGTAGCCCCGCATCGCGAACGTAACGCGGTACCTGACGCACTTGGTTTGCTTGCCGCGTAGGGCTACGACGTGAACCCGCTTGCCCTTCACGGTGAGGCGCGGCGTGCGTGCCTTCACCGCGTAGTCGGGCAGCAGGTCTTCGACCAGCACCCATGCAACCGGAAGCGCGCCGTTGTTCGTGAGCGTGACGGCCACCTCGCGCGATTCGCCCACCTCGCACGGCGCGGCATCGCAGGCGCGGGCGGCGCTCAGGTCGTGGACCCACCGGCGCGCGAGCCACCGGGACTGCAGGTACACGCCGAGCAGCACGTACCCCGCGAACGCGACGAGGCCCGCCTGCAGCGCGAGCGCGGCCCCGACCAGCACGACGATAACGGCGAGCCACTTCATCTCACTTCTTGCTCAGTCGTCGAAGTACTCGACCTGGGTCGCCTTCATCTTGTCGGTGATCGGCACGCGCGCGTCGTCCACAAGATCTTTGACCACCGCGGCCGGGGTGCGCTTGCGCAACCGGCTCTCGGGCGTCAGGATGATGCGGTGCGCGAGGACCGGCTGGGCCATGCGCTTGACGTCGTCGGGCTGCACGAAGTCGCGGCCCTGCACCGCGGCCAGTGCCTGAGCGGTGCGGAACAGCGCGATCGACGCCCGCGGGCTGCCGCCGAGCAACACGTCCTCGTTCTCGCGGCTCGCGTGAACCACTTCGAGAATGTACCGCTTCACTTTGTCGTCGACGTGGATGCCGCGCACCGCCTCCTGGCACGCGATCACGTCGTCCGCGGCCACTACCGGCTTCAGCTCCTCGATGGGGTGGCCCAGCTGAAGTCGCGTGAGCATCTTGCCCTCCTCCTCCACGCTCGGGTAACCGAGCGAGAGCCGGACGAGGAAGCGGTCGAGCTGCGCCTCCGGCAGCGGGAACGTCCCCTCCTGGTCTACCGGGTTCTGGGTGGCGATGACGAGGAAGGGCGGCTTGAGGACGTAGGTCTGCCCGTCCACGCTGACGCGGCGCTCGGCCATCGCTTCGAGCAGCGCGGCTTGCGTGCGCGGCGTCGCGCGGTTGATCTCGTCGGCGAGTAGGGTCTGCGCGAACACCGGGCCGGCGCGGAACTCGAACTCGGCCGTTTTCTGGTTGAAGATGCTCACACCGGTAACATCGCTGGGCAGCAGGTCGGGCGTACACTGGAGCCGCTTGAACGTACAGCCGACGCTGCGTGCGAGGGCGCGCGCGAGCATCGTCTTCGCCACCCCGGGCACGTCTTCGAGCAGAATGTGGCCTTCCGAGAAGTACGCGGCCAGTGCCAGCGTGAGCTGCGGGCGCTTGCCGATGATGACCTTCTCGATGTTGGCGATGATGCGGGCGGCGGTGCCCGCCACGTCGGTGGCCATAGCTTGTCCGTGTCGGCGCGGGTCCGCGGTGTGCGGGAGTGTTCAGCTTACGGGTTTAAGACGCCGCCCACGCCCCGCGGTTCCGGTTTCGCGGGTGGCGGCCGCCCGAATTCTCCCGCCCGCCGGATCGTGGTGCGCATCGGAAGCGGTCCGCGTGTAAAATTCGGCTATCGCTGTCACGGGACGTTCGTCATGCGGGTCGTACTACTTTCGGCCGCGGTGGCCGTGCTGGTCGGGTGTAACAGGAACGTGCCCGCGCCCTCGGGCGCGACGGCCCCGGCGGCCGGGGCCGCGCCGCTTGTCAAAGTGGCGCGGCCGGCGCAGAAGCCGGTGAAGTGGGCCATCGAGCAGCCGGCCAGCGTCCTGCCGCTCGAGGCGGCGCCCATCGTCGCCCGCGTCTCGGGTTACGTGAAGGGCATCGCGCCCGACACCGCCGCTATCAACGCGGGGCTCAAGTTGCCCGGCGGGCAACCGCCCGTCATCGACCTCGGGTCGGTGGTGGAAGCCGGCCAGCTGCTCGCGACCGTCCACGCCCCCGAGTTGACCGCGGAGCGCGCGGAGAAGGAGGCCGGGGTGGCCCGCGCGAAGGCCGAGTCGGAACAGATCAAGCGCGAGCTCGAGGTCGCCGCCGCGCAGGTCGCCGTCGCGGATGAAATGGCGAAGGAGGCTTCGGCCGGGATCGCGCGCGCGGAGGCGGACGTCGCTCGGTGGAAGGCCGAACTGGATCAGGTGAACGCGCAGATCACCGGCGGCGTGGCCGAGGCGCAAACGCGAACCGTCGTCACAAAGAACTACGAAGCGGCGAAGGCGGCGAAGGCGGAAGCCGAAACGAAGGTGGGCACTGCGGCGGCCGCCGTGCGCG
>JBJSXS010000694.1:0-3432 GCA_046086545.1 Gemmata sp. | reverse complement strand
AGGAGCACCCGGCTCGCGGCGTCCTGGGGGAGTGCGGCCCGGGCCTCACCCCCATGGCGCTCGCGTTCTCCCGCGACGGCAAGGTGCTGGTCACCGGCTCCCCCGACACCACCGCGACCGTCTGGGACGTGAGCAAGTAAGCAGCAGGCGGTCTGTGGTCGGTAGAAATACGAGCAGCGATCCCGTCGTTCCGCTGATTCCGACGGCTACCGACCGCCGACCACTCAGAACTGAGAACCGACCACCCACCACCACAACGACTCCATGAGCCACTACGTTTCGCACCTCGAAGGCGCCATCGACGGCGCTGTGCTGCCGTTCGGCCAGCTGGCGAACCTGCACAACGGCCGGCCCATCTGGGTTCGGTATCACCTTGACAAGATCAAGGCCGCGGTCGCACCCGCGGCCGTCGCGGCGCGCGCGCCGTCGCTGTGGCGGTACCGCGAGTTGCTCCCGCTGCCGCTGGACGCCGAGCCGGTCACGCTCGGCGAGGGCATGACGCCGCTTCTGCACTGCCCGCGGCTCGGAAAGCAACTCGGGCTGTCGCAGCTGTACATCAAAGACGAGTCGCAACTGCCGACCGGCAGCTTCAAGAGCCGCGGGATGACGGCCGCGGTCAGCGTGGCGAAGTGGCTCGGGGTGAAGCGCGTGGCACTGCCTACGGCCGGGAACGCCGGCGGGGCGGCCGCCGCGTACGCCGCGCGGGCCGGGCTGGAGTGCTACGTGTTCATGCCCGCGGACACGCCCGTGGTGAACCAGTTCGAGGCGCAGCTTTATGGCGCGAAGGCGTTCCGCGTGAACGGCCTCATCAACGACTGCGGGAAGATCGTGCGCGACGGCGCCGAGCGCATGGGGTGGTTCGACCTGTCCACTCTCAAGGAGCCGTACCGGCTCGAGGGCAAGAAGACGATGGGCCTGGAGATCGCCGAGCAGATGAGCTGGGAGTTGCCGGACACGATCTTCTACCCCACCGGCGGCGGCACCGGCCTCATCGGCATGTGGAAGGCGTTCGCGGAGCTGCGCGAACTGGGCTGGCTGGGCCCGGCCGCGAAGCTCCCCCGCCTGATCTCGTGTCAGGCCGAGGGTTGCGCGCCCATCGCCACCGCGTTCGCCAAGGGCGAGCGGTTCGCGGACCTGTTCCCGAACGCGCGCACGGTCGCCAGCGGGCTGCGGGTGCCGGTCGCGGTCGGCGACTTCATGATCCTCGACGCGGTCCGCGCCAGCGGCGGCGTCGCAAGCACGGGCGGCGAGGCGACCATCGCGCGCTGGATGCAGCGGGCCAGCTCCGCCGAGGGCGTGAGCGTGTGCCCGGAGACCGCGGTGTGCTTCGACGTCCTGGAGCGCATGGTCGCGCGTGGGGAGGTGAAGCCCGGCGAGCGCGTGGTGGTGTTCAACACCGGCGCGGCGCCCAAGTACCTCGAAGCGATGCCGTACGACCTGCCCCGGATCGACAAGGACGCGATCGACTGGGGCGCCATATCATCGTGAATGTCCCTCAGAATCTCAGGAGCTTCCTAACCATGAGAGCGCTCGGGTTCAACCTCGTCGTGCTCGCCGCCCTGGTCGGTGTGGCGAGCGCCCAGGACAAGAAGGCCGCGACCATCACCATCGCGGTGACCGAGTCGAGCTACAAGGAAACGATCGTCACGGTGGACGGCGCGGAGGTGAAGGGCGGCGGCGGCACCCGCGTGTTCACCACGCCGGCGCTGGAGGCGGGCAAGGAGTACAAGTTCAAGGTGCAGGCTCTGATCGAGCCGAACAACTACACGAAGATCACCCGCCCGCGCGAGGTGACCGTGAAGGCCGGCGACGCGGTCAAACTCGACCTCACCACCGAGAACAAGGAGTTGGACAAGATCGTCGTGCGGTGGGTGCCCACGCCCGACGCCATCGTGGACGAAATGGCCAAGATGGCGAAGGTCGGGAAGGACGACATCATCTTCGACCCGGGGTGCGGCGACGCGATCATGCTGATCCGCCCGGTGAAGATGCTCGGCGCGAAGAAGGGCATCGGCATCGACATCGACCCGAAGATGGTCGCTGCCGCGAGGGACAAGGCGAGGTCTGAGGGCGTCGAACAGAAGATCATTATCAAGGAGGGGGACATCCTCAACGAGAAGGACATGGCCGTGTGTGCCGAGGCGAGCGTGGTGCTGATCTACATCGGGGACGACCTCGGCGCCCGCATGGCCCCGGTGCTCCAGAAGCTGCTGAAGCCGGGCACGCGCGTGGTATCGCACCGGTTCAAGCTCGGCGACTGGAAACCGGACAAGAGCGTCACCGTGAACATCAAAGAGGGCCGCGACGCCGGCGACTACGTGCTGCACTACTGGGAAGTGAAAGAGAAGAAGTAAGCGGGGCCGCTCGCCCAACCGGCACCCGCGCCCCGTCGGGGCGCGGCCGACACCGGTCCGCTCGCCTTTCGCCGTGTGGGGGTGCCCCTTCGATGTCGCGGCGCGTGTTGCTCTCGTTCGCGGGCGGCGCGTCCCTCGCGGCTCTCGCCTGCCTGTCGCTCTCGCTGATCGGCCGCTCGCAACCGGGCACCAAGCCCGAACAGCCGGTACTCCCGAAGGTGCCGCGGGGCACCGGCACCGTGTTCGACCACGGCGCGACGGGCGATGGCACCACCGACGACTGGCAAGCGGTCCAGAACGCGGTGAACGCCGCGAGCGGCGCCGTCGCGTTCCCGCACGGCACCTATCGCATCACGAAGACGGTCACCGTCGATCTCGCGAAGGTCGGCTTCGCCGCGGTCCGCGGCGACGGCACCGCTCGCATCGTCATGGCCGGCGAGGGGCCGGCGTTCCGTTTCGTGGGGTCTCATACCGGGACAGCGGCTCCAGCCACGGTGAAGCCCGAGGTGTGGAGCGAGCGGGCGCCGACGGTTGAGGGCGTCGAGATCGTTGGCGACCACGAGAACGCCGACGCCATCGAGGCCAGCGGCACGATGAAGCTCACCGTCACGCGCGTCGTGATCCGCAGGTGCCGGCACGGGGTTCACCTCACGACGCGCAACCGAAACGTGATCGTCTCGGACTGCCACATCTACGAGAACCGCGGGATCGGGGTGTTCCTCGACGCGGTGAACCTGCACCAGATCAACGTGACCGGGTGCCATATCAGCTACTGCAATCAGGGCGGCGTCGTGTGCAAGGCGGGCGAGGTCCGGAACCTTCAGATCACCGGGTGCGACATCGAGAGCAACCACGGCAAGGACGACCCGCCGACCGCGAACGTGCTGATCGACAGCACCGGCGGGTCGCACGCGGAGGTCGCCAGCACCGGCTGCACGGTGCAGCACAACCACCACGCCAGGGGGGCGGCCAACATCCGCATCAGGGGCCCGAGCGCGGGGACAATCAGGGGCACCGACGAGCTGCGGGACGGGCACGTCACCATCACCGGCAACATCCTGAGCGACGTGCTGGTGAA
>JBJSXS010000693.1:0-5230 GCA_046086545.1 Gemmata sp. | reverse complement strand
CCTGCAAGCCGACACCGACCCGCTCGCCGGTGAGCCGCCACCGCCGTGCCCACTTCTGGCGCTCGAAAACTTCGGCCTCTCGGAACCCGATCTCGACCGCACCGTCGACGGCAGCATGTACTTCGGCCTCAACGGGCCGGTGGTGCTGCGCGACCTCATCGACACGCTGAAAACCACGTACTGCGGTACCACCGGCATCGAGTACATGCACATCGACTCGATCGAGGTGCGCAAGTGGATCGCGTCCCGGGTCGAGCCCACGTGCAACCGGCCGATGCTCAAGCTGCGGCAGAAGTACCGCATCCTGATGACGCTGCACGAGGCCGAACTGTTCGAGCGGTTCCTGCACACGAAGTACGTGGGGCAGAAGCGGTTCTCGCTCGAAGGCGGCGAGACGCTCATCCCGATCCTCGACGCGATCGTCGAGAAGGGGCCGGCGCTCGGGGTGAAGGAGGTCGTCATCGGGATGGCCCACCGGGGCCGGCTGAACGTCCTCGCGAACACCCTGCACAAGCCGTTCTCGGAGATCTTCAACGAGTTCGAGGACAACTACCTGCCGCTCTCGACGCACGACGGCGACGGCGACGTTAAGTACCACCTGGGGTTCTCCGCCGACACCGTCACCGCCGACGGCCAGAAGGTGCACCTGTCGGTCGCGCCCAACCCGAGCCACCTGGAGATCGTCAACCCGGTGGTCGCGGGCCGCGTGCGGGCCAAGCAGCGGCAGCACGGGGACAAGGACCGCAGCACCGGGGTGCCGGTGCTCGTCCACGGCGACGCCGCGTTCGCGGGGCAGGGCGTCGTGATGGAAACGTTCAACCTGATGAACCTCGCCGGGTACCGCACCGGGGGGACCGTTCACGTCGTCGTCAACAACCAGATCGGGTTCACCACCAACCCGCGCGACTCGCGGTCCACGCAGTACTGCACCGACATCGCCAAGTTCGTGCAGGCGCCCATCTTCCACGTCAACGCCGAAGACCCGGAGGCGTGCGTCGCGGCGGCCGAGACGGCGCTGGAGTTCCGCCAGCGGTTCAAGAAGGATGTGGTGATCGACCTGGTGTGCTACCGCCGGTGGGGGCACAACGAGGGCGACAACCCGGGGTACACGCAGCCGCTGCAGGCGAAGGCCATCGGCGCGAAGAGGCCGATCTCCGCGGTGTACGCGGCCATGCTCGCCGGCGCCGCCGGCGACCCGAGCGTGACCGAGGGCGTGGTCGCGGACATCAGCGGCGCGTTCGACGACAAGCTCGCGGAGGCGCTCCGCGACGCCGACACCATTGCCGCCGCGTACCGCACCGAGATGGAGGCGGCGCACAAGCAGGTCAAGGAGATGGTCAAGAAGGGCGAGTCGAAGAAGCGCGGGATGGAGGGCTTCGCGGGCAACTGGAAGGGGTTCACGAACCGGTACTCGCACGACCCGGCGCCCACCGGCGTGAGCGACCAGATCCTGGACCGCATCGGAGCGGCGCTGGGCACGTTCCCCGCGGGCTTCACCGTTCACCCGAACCTGCTGAAGATCCTGCTGGCCCGCAGTGAGAACATCAAGAAGCGCGCGGGCGTGGACTGGGGCACGGGCGAGGCGCTGGCGCTCGGCTCGCTGGTGCTGGAGGGCACGCCGGTGCGCCTCAGCGGGCAGGACAGCCGCCGCGGCACGTTCACCCAGCGGCACGCGGTGGTGGTCGATTACAACACCGGCGCCGACCACTACCCCCTGCAGCACCTCGACCCGAAGCAGGCCCCGTTCGACGTGCACGACAGCGCGCTGTCGGAGGCCGCGGTGATGGGGTTCGAGTTCGGGTACTCGCTCGACTCGCCCGAGTCGCTGGTCGTGTGGGAGGCGCAGTTCGGGGACTTCGCCAACGGCGCGCAGGTCATCATCGACCAGTTCCTCACCTCGTGCGAGTCGAAGTGGAACCGGTCCAGCGGGCTCGTGCTCCTTCTGCCGCACGCGTACGAGGGCCAGGGGCCGGAGCACTCCAGCGCGCGGCTCGAGCGCTTCCTCCAGATGTGCGCCGAGGACAACATCCAGGTCGCGTACCCGACCACCCCGGCGCAGTACTTCCACCTGCTGCGGCGGCAGGTGAAGCGCAACTTCCGCAAGCCGCTCGTGGCGATGACGCCCAAGAGCCTGCTGCGGCTGCCCGCGGCGGTGTCCCCGGTCAGCGAGTTTGGCGGGGGCACCAGCTTCCGCGAGGTGCTGGACGACGCGAAGGCGCCCGCGGACCTCGTGGCGCGCGTCCTCATCTGCTCGGGCAAGGTGTACTACGACCTGGCGAAGCAGCGCGAGGAGTCGGGCACGCAGGCGGTCGCGATCCTGCGGCTGGAGCAGCTGTACCCGTGGCCGGAGGCGCAGCTCGCCGCCGCGCTCGGGCGGTACCGCCGCGCCCGCGAGTTCGTGTGGGTGCAGGAGGAGTCGCAGAACATGGGCGGGTGGGCGTTCGTCGAACCGCGGTTCCGGGCGATGGGGCTCCCCATTCAGTACGTGGGCCGCGACGCCAGCGCCAGCCCCGCGACAGGCTCGCACCACGTCCACGAGCGCGAGCAGAGGCTGCTGGTGGACGGCGCGTTCGCGCCGACCCCGTCCGGCCCCATCGGGCCCGGGTGGAGCGGGTGGAGCGCCGGCCCGGTCGGCAACGGCGCACACGGGGGCGGCGCGCGCGGCGACCAGGCCGCGCCCCCCGGCGTGAGGGCCGGGCGGCCCGGCGCGTAGGGGCGGGGCGGCGAGAGCAAGAGTGGGAGCCGCTCGCGGGTCCGCGAGCCACACCTCAAGGACAGCACATGCCAGTCGAACAGGTGACGGTGCCGAAAGCCGGTGAGTCCATCACCGAGGCCACGCTGAACCGCTGGTTCGTGCCCGACGGGGCTTTCATCACGGCCGACGCGCCGCTGTTCGAAATGGGCACCGACAAGGCGTCTCAGGAGGTCGTCGCCCCGGTCGCCGGCGTCGTGAAGCACCTCGCCAACGAGGGCGACACGGTCGCCATCGGCGCGGCGGTCGCGAGGATCGACACCGACGCGGCCGCCCGCGCGCCGGCGCCAACCGCGTCGGGCGCCGCGCCGAAGCCGGAAGCGAAGCAAGAACCGATCCCGTCGCCGGCCGCGGCGCGCGTACTCGCCGAAGCCGGCGTGCGGGCCGGCGACGTGAAGGGCACCGGCCCCGGCGGGCGCGTCCTGAAGGAAGACGCGGTCGCCGCGGCCGCGAAGGCGCCGCCCGCGCCCCCCGAGAGCAAGCCGGCCGCGAACGGCACCCCGCCGAAGGCGCCCGAAGCGGCCCGCCCCGCGGGGGCGCGCGTGACCCGCGAGCCGATGTCGAAGATCCGCAAGACGATCGCGAACCGGCTCCTCGAAAGCCAGAACACCACCGCGACGCTGACGACCTTCAACGAAGCGGACATGACCGCGGTTCAGGAGTTGCGCGCCAGGTACAACGAGCGGTTCGAGAAGAAGTACGGCACCAAGATCGGGTTCATGTCGGTGTTCGTGAAGGCCGCGGTGGACGCGCTGAGGTCGTTCCCGCTCGTCAACGCCCGGATCGACGGCGACCAGATCGTCCACCAGCACTACTACGACATCGGGGTAGCGGTCAGCACCGAGAAGGGGTTGATGGTGCCGGTGATTCGCGGCGCCGACCGGATGGGGTTCGCGGACATCGAGAGGGCGATTGCGGCGGCCGCGAAGAAGGCGCGCGACGGGAAGGTCACGGTGGCCGACCTCGAAGGCGGCACGTTCACGATCACCAACGGCGGCACCTTCGGCTCGATGATGAGCACGCCGATCCTGAACCCGCCGCAGGTCGCCATTCTGGGCATGCACAGCATCCAGAAGCGCGCCGTGGTGGTTAACGACCAGGTGGCGGTCCGCCCGATGATGTACCTCGCGCTGAGCTACGACCACCGGCTCATCGACGGCCGCGAAGCCGTACAGTTCCTGGTTCGCATCAAGGAGTGCGTCGAGAACCCGGAACGCATCCTGTTCGAGATCTAGCCGCCGGCCCGCGCGGGCCCGGCCCGGAACCATTTCGTCACGTCTGGCCGATAGCGACCGGCTAACGGCCAGCAGCTTTCGCGGAGCGACGATGGCGGACAGTTACGACCTCGTGGTCATCGGCGGCGGGCCGGGCGGGTACACCGCGGCGGTCCGCGCGGCGCAGCTCGGTATCAGGACCGCGTGCGTCGAGAAGCGGGCGAACAAGGCGCTCGGCGGGACGTGCCTGAACGTCGGGTGCATCCCGTCGAAGGCGCTGCTCGACTCCAGCGAGATGTACGAGCACGCGCTGCACAAACTGTCGCGTCACGGGGTGCGGGTCGGCGGCGTCGCGCTCGACCTGCCGACGATGCTCGCGCGCAAAGACAAGGTCGTGAGCGAACTCACCGGGGGCGTCGGGTTCCTGTTCAAGAAGTACGGCGTCACTCCGGTGTTCGGCGCCGCGAAGTTGCTCAAGGGCAACAGGGTCGAGGTGACCGCGGCCGACGGCACGACGAGTGAGCTGCGGGCGACGAGCGTGCTGCTCGCGACCGGCAGCGAGAGCGCCGAGCTGCCGTTTATGAGGTTCGACGGCGAGCGCATCGTCAGCTCGACCGAGGCGCTCGGCTTCAACCCCGTGCCCAAGCACCTCATCGTCGTCGGCGGCGGGTACATCGGGTTGGAACTCGGGTCCGTGTGGAAGCGCCTCGGCTCGAAGGTGACGGTATTGGAGTCCCTGCCGCGCGTCCTCTCAGTCTCGGACGGCGAGATCGCGGGCGAGGTGCACAAAATCCTCACCAGGCAGGGGTTCGAGATCCACGTCGACACGAAGGTGACCGGGGCGAAGGTGTCGGGCGATTCGGTCACGGTCACGGCCCAGGCGAAGGACGGCAAGGCGCTGAGCGTCAAGGGCGATCGCGTGCTGGTGTCGGTCGGGCGCCGGCCGTACACCGCGGGGCTTGGCCTCGAAGGGGCCGGCGTGATGACCGACGCGAAGAGCGGTCGCGTGGAGGTCGGCCCGCAGTTCCAGACCAGCGTCGCCGGCGTGTACGCGATCGGCGACCTCATCACCGGACCGATGCTCGCACACAAGGCGAGCGAGGAGGGCGTCGTCTTCGCCGAAACGCTCGCCGGGATGAAGCCGCACCTCAACTACGACGCGATCCCGTCGGTCATCTACATCTGGCCCGAGGTCGCGAGCGTGGGCCTCACCGAAGAGCAGGTGAAGGAGACGGGCGGCGAGTACCGGGTGGGCAAGTTCAAG
>JBJSXS010000692.1:0-2171 GCA_046086545.1 Gemmata sp. | reverse complement strand
GCCGTTCTCGATCTCGGCCGCGGTCGGGTTCATCGCCCTGTCCGGGGTGGCCGTGCTGGACGACATGATCCTGGTCAGCTACATCCGGCACCTGCGCGACAAAGGGAAATCGCTCGAACAGGCGGTAGAGGAGGCCGCGGTCACCCGACTCCGGCCGGTGCTGATGACCGCGCTGGTGGCGAGCCTCGGGTTCGTGCCGATGGCGTTCAGCACCGGCATGGGGTCGGAGGTGCAGCGCCCGCTCGCGACCGTGGTCATCGGCGGCGTCATCAGCGCGATGGTGATGTCGTTGCTGGTGCTGCGCGTTATGTACGTCGTCTTCCAAGTTCCGGTGCGGAAGCCGTAGGGGTCGAAGGAACCGGTTGCGCCCGCACCCGCGGGCGTGTCTACTTCAGGAGTGTAACGCGATGTTCAACGTGTGGCTGAAGGCGTTGTGCGCGGCGGCGCTGACCGCCGGACTGGTGGTGGCGCTGGGGTGCGGGAAGCCGCCCGCGGGAGCCGAAGCGCCGAAGGACAAGGGCAAGTCAGCCCACGGCGAGTGGTGGTGCGACGAACACGGGGTGCCCGAGGACGAGTGCAGCATGTGCGACGACAAGGTTTACAAGGTCGCGAAGGGTAAGGGCGAGCTGTGCCCGAAGCACCCGGACCGCGCCAAGAGCCAGTGCTTCATCTGCAACCCGGACCTGTGGGAGAAGTCCGCGGCCCGGTACAAGGAGAAGTACGGTAAGGAGGCGCCGCAGCCCAAGGACAACATGCCAGGCGCGAAGAAGTAGCAGCCAGTGCGCTGGTCAGTTATCAGCGTTGCGTAAGGCAGCACCGCTGCGTTCTGCGGTGTGAACGCAGCGGTGCTGCAAACCGAGCACTGAAAACTCACCACCGTCCGCTACCTCATGAGCATCCCGGCGACGGCAGCGTTGATGAGAGTTGCGACGAAGCCGATGAAAAGCGCTTTCATTCCAAGTCTGGCTAGGTCTGAGCGGCGCCCGGGGGCCATAGCGCCGATCCCGCCGAGCTGAATCCCCACCGATGCGAAGTTCGCGAAGCCGGTCAGCGCGTACACCGCCAGCAGTTTCGACCGCTCCTGCAGTAATACCGCCCCGGTGGTGTTCCACTCCTTGTACTTCAGGTACGCCACGTGCTCGTTGGCCGCGAGTTTGAGTCCGAGCAGGTTGCCGACCTTGTCGCAGTCTTCGAGCGGCACGCCGAGCAGGAACGCGAACGGGGCGAACACCTTTCCGAAAACCATGTCCAGCGTGAGCCCGGGCGAAAGGCGGCCCAAGACGATGTCGAACAGAGCGATGAACGCGATGAACGCGATCAGCATCGCGGCCACGTTGATCGCGAGCTGCACCCCGTCCTTCACGCCCGCGGCGGCCGCGTCGATCACGTTTACGTACGGCGTCTCGACGGTGATGGGGGCCGCGCCCGCGGTCGCGGGCTTGCCCGCTTCGGGGTAGACCAGCTTCGTGAGGTACAGGCTGCACGGGCACGCCATCACGCACGTACAGAGGATCGAAACCGGGTCGGCCCCGTAGCTGATGTACACGGCCATCATGCCGCCGCTGATGTGAGCCATCCCGCTGCCCATCAGCGCCAGTAACTCCGAGCGCGTCATTCGTGGCACGAACGGCTTCACGATGAGCGGCGCCTCGGTCTGCCCCATGAACACGTTCGCGGACACCGAGAGCGTCTCCGCGCCGCTGGTGCCCATCAGGTACATCATCGCGCGCGCCATGATTCGCACAAAGAACTGCAGCACGCCGAGGTAGTACAGCACGCTGAAGAACGACGACACGAAGATGATCGGCGGCAGCGCCTTGAACGCGAACACGAACCCGGCCTTGCCGTCGGGGTGGGCGAGTGTGCCGAACACGAAATCGGCGCCCTTGTCGGACGCGGTGATGAGCGCACCGATCCCGTCGCCGACCCACTTGAAGACAGTCTGCACCTGCGGCGAGTACAGCACCGCCAGCGCCAGCACGAACTGCAGCCCCACGCCCCACAGCAGCGTTTTGCGGCTTACGGACTGCAGGCTCTTTGAGAACAGCGCTGCGAGGCCGAGAAAAAAGACGATTCCGCACCCGGCCTGCACCCGCTGCGCCGCGACCGTCTGCGCCCCGAGTGCCGCACTCCCCGCGTAGGCGAGCGTGCCGACCGCCCCGAGGCCGACC
>JBJSXS010000691.1:0-2285 GCA_046086545.1 Gemmata sp. | reverse complement strand
GGCGGCCTGGCCGGCTGCACCACCTGCGCGACCGGGACCGCGGAGCCGGGCTGCGCCGGCAGCGGGTCCGGGCTGGCCGCGGCCTTGCGCCGCAGCCGGTCGATCTCGGCCAGGAACCGGTCCATGTCGGTGGTCCCGGTGCGGACCGTGCCGCCCTCGCGCTCCGGCCCGGCCGCGGGCCGCGCGCGGGGGGCCGGGCGCTCGGCGCGCTCGTCGTCGCGCTGGGCGCGGGCCGCCCGCTCGCGCTCGGCGCGCTGGTGCCGCTCCCGCTCCAGCCGGCGGCTGGTGTTGGCCTCTTGCAGGTTGTTCAGCAGCCGCGCCACCGACGCCAGTACCGTCGAGAGGAGGACGAATAACAGCAGGAGCACAATGGGCCACAGCATCGCTCGGTTCCCTGGGGTGGCCGCCGGCCGCGGCCGGCGAGCGTGGGACGCTGGTTCCTCGACCTCGGGCCGGGCGGCCCGCTCGCTCTACCGGCCCGAGCCGCTCTGCCCTTCGGCCCCGCCCGTCATGGTGGCAATGTTGTTCCGCATGAGCGTGTCCGACTGGACGTTCTTCATGTTGTAAAAGTCCATGATGCCCAGGTTGCCCTTCTCGAACGCCCCCGCGATGGCCTGCGGCACCTGCGCCTCGGCCTCGACCACCTTCGCCCGGTTCTCCTCCACCAGGGCGCGCATCTCCTGCTCGCGGGCGACGGCCGCGGCGCGGCGCTTCTCGGCCTCGGCCTGCGCCACCCGGAGGTCGGCCGCCGCCTGGTCGGCTTGCAGCTTCGCGCCGATGTTCTCGCCGACTTCGATGTGCGCGATGTCGATGCTCACGATCTCGAACGCGGTCTGGGCGTCCAGCGCGTTGTGCAGCACCGTCTGCGAGATCATGCCGGGGTTGGCCAGCACCTCCTTGTGGTCGTGCGCCGACCCGATGGCCTTCACGATGCCCTCGCCCACGCGGGCGATGATCGTCTCCTCCGTCGCCCCGCCCACCAGGCGCTCCAGCTTGGTGCGGACGGTCACGCGGGCCTTCGCCAGAAGCTGAATGCCGTTGCGGCACACGGCGTCGAGGAACTGCTTGCCCTTCGCGGGGTCCGGGCAGTCGATCACCTTCGGGTTCACGCTGGTGCGGACCGCTTCGAGCACGTCGCGGCCGGCGAGGTCGATGGCGGCCGCCGTGCGCCACGGCAGGTCGAGCCCGGCCTTGTGGGCGGCGATCACCGCGGTCGCGGTCTTGGGCACGTTGCCGCGGGCCAGGAAGTGACTTTCGAGTTCCCCGGTCGTGACCCGCACGCCGGCCTGCACGAGCGCGATCTTCTGGCGCACGATCATGGCATAATCGACGTTTCGCAGCTTCATCCCGATCAGGCTCCCGATGCCAATGTCGGCCTTCGTCAGCAGGGCCTGAATCCAGAGCCGAATGAAGCTGAAGAAGAGAAACAGGAACACGATGAAGATGAGGGCCGCGACCAGCGCCACCACGATGACGATGATACTGCCGGTGCCGATGTCGGTGCCCCTGGGCGAGACCTTGTCGCCCTGTGCGAACAGGGCGAGTGCGGCCGAAAGGATCGTCGAAAGCGTCACGGGTGTCGGTCCTTTGAAAGGAAGTTAGCGTTAAATCTTATCGAGGCCGATGTCGAAGTCGTCGAAGTCGTCGCGCGGGCGCTTCGGCTCGTCCTTCTTGGGTTGTTCGGGCGCCGGGCCCGCGGCTTTCGGCCCTGCGGGGCCCCCCGAGGCCAGATCGGCCGCCGCGCCCGGCTCGATCTCGGACACGTCCGGGACCGCCTCCAGCGCGCGGACGATCACCTGCCCGCGCTTCACGTCCACGCACCGGACCCACACGCCGGCGTCGAGCATCGTGCCCTCGGTCATCGCGTCCACCCGCTTGCCGTCGAACTCGACGGACCCGGACGGGCGCAAGGGCGACACCGTCTTGCCGGTCCGCCCCTTGAGGGCGCCGCCCGTGGGCGGCGCCGCGGGCGGGTCCGCCGGCCCGGCGTCCAGCGCGGTGTCGAGCGACATGCGGCGCCACGCCGCGACCGCGACGAACCCGGACGCCGGCAGGCCGACGGCCAGCCCGCCCAGCGCGACCACCGCCTCGACGGTCGTGCCATAGTACAGGATGACGCCGACCGCCAGCGCGAAGAAAAACAGCGCACCGACCACCAAAAACCCGCCGGTCGGCAGCAGGATCTCGGCCACTAGCAGGCCGCCGCCGAGGGCCATCAGGACGAGGGCAATGGTCAGGTAATCCATGAGTTGAGCGGCAAAATGCAGAGTGCGAAATTCGCAACC
>JBJSXS010000690.1:0-2200 GCA_046086545.1 Gemmata sp. | reverse complement strand
GCGCGCTCGCCGCGGCCGGCAGCCTGCGCGACCCGAAGGTGCTCGCGGCGCAAACCGGGCGCCTGTTGCGCGACGGCCGCACCCGGGCACTGGCGATTGAGTTCGGCACGCAGTGGCTGCACGTTCGCGGGTTCGACGAGTTCAACGAGAAGAACGAACAACTGTTCCCGACGTTCACGCCCGAGTTGCGGAAGGCGCTCTACGAAGAGGCGATCCTGTTCTTCCTGGACCTGTTCCAGAGCGACCGCGCCGCCGCTTCGATCCTCGACGCGGACCACACGTTCCTGAACGACGCGCTGGCGAAGCACTACGGCATCCCCGGCGTGACCGGCCCCCAGTGGCGGAAGGTGGACGGGGTGCGGAAGTTCGGCCGCGGGGGCGTGCTGGGGTTCGGCAGCGTGCAGGCGAAGCAGGCCGGCGCGTCCCGCACCAGCCCGGTGCTGCGGGGGAACTGGGTGGTGGAAACGCTGCTCGGCGAAAAGCTCCCGCGCCCGCCGGCGAACGTCCCCCAGCTGCCGCAGGACGAGGGGGCCGACAGGCTCACGGTGCGCCAGCAGGTCGAGCGGCACGCGAAGGAGCGGTCGTGCGCGGTGTGCCACGTCCGCATCGACCCGTTCGGGTTCGCGCTGGAGAAATACGACCCCGTCGGCCGGCTGCGCGACAAAGACCTCGGCGGCCTCGCCATCGACACGAGGTCGAAACTCCGCGACGGCACCGAGTTCGACGGCATCGACGGCCTCCGCACCTACCTACTAACCAGGAAGAAAGACGTGGTGTTGCGGCTGTTCTGCCAGCGCCTTTTGGGTTACGCTTTAGGTCGCTCCGTGACTCTCTCGGACACCGCGCTGCTCGACGAAATGGTGCGCGAACTGGACAAGAGCGAAGGGCGCGTCGGCGCCGCGGTGGGAGCGATCGTTCGCAGCCCGCAGTTCAAGATGGTGAGAGGCAGTGAGCAGGAGTGAGGCGTTTTGGTCCGTACCCCGAAGGGGGTCATAACAACGAGGCTGCACCGATGACCCTTTCCCAACCCCTGTCGCGCCGCACCTTCCTCCGCGGGGCCGGCGTCTCGATGGCGCTGCCCTGGCTGGAGTCGGCGCCGGTGTGGGGCGACGACGCGCCGAAGAGCGCCGCGTCCGAACCGCCGGTGCGGTTCGCGGCGCTGTTCAGCGGCAACGGCTACCACTCCAAGGAGTGGTGGGCGAAGGGCGAAGGCAGGGACATGCAGTTGGGGAAGGTGCTGGAGCCGTTGCACCCGCACCGCGAGAAGTTGACCTTCTTCCGGGGGCTGTACAACGCGGAAGCGCTCATCGGCGGCATCCACAGCTGCCAGACCGGGAACCTGCTCACCGGGGCGCACCTGGCCCCGGGCGGCGAGATCAAATCGGGCGTCAGTTGTGATCAGGTGATCGCGGAGCAGCAGAAGGGCTTCACGAAGGTGCCGTCGCTGGTGCTGGGCACCGAGCCGGCGATCGCGGCGATCCACAAGAACTACTCGATGGTCTACAGCTCGCACATCTCCTGGAGCAGCGCGACCACGCCCGCCCCGCTGGAACTGTACCCGGCGCTCGCGTTCGACCGCCTGTTCCGCGACGAGGTGGGCAAAGCCGACAAGAGCGTTCTCGACGCGGTGCGCGAGGACGCCAGCTCCTACAAGAACAAGGTCAGCACCGCCGACCAGCGCAGGCTAGAGGAGTACCTCGCGAGCGTGCGCGAGGTGGAACAGCGGATCGAGCAGGCCGGGAAGAACAACCGCCTGCAAGGGTGGCGGCCCACGCTCGACAAGCCGGACATGAAGCGGCCCCCGGACGGTGTCCCGCAGGACATCGACCAGCACATGCGGCTCATGTGCGACATCCTCGTGCTCGCGTTCCGCACCGACACGACGCGGGTCTGCACCCTCAAGCTCAACAACGACCACTCGTCGCTGCGGTTCCCGCACCTCCCGGCCGCGAGCGGCAAGGGCGGCATCGACTACATGATCCACCACCTGCTGTCGCACACCGACGGCGCCGACTGGCTCAAGGTCAACCAGTTCTTCACGCAGCAGCTCGCGTACATCGCCGACCGGCTCGACGCGGTCAAGGAAGGCGAGCGCAGCCTGCTCGACAACAGCATGATCCTGTTCTGCTCGAGCATGATGACCGGCAACCACAACAACGACCAGCTGCCCGTGGTGATGCTGGGCAAGGGCGGCGGGCAG
>JBJSXS010000689.1:0-10301 GCA_046086545.1 Gemmata sp. | reverse complement strand
GGAAGTGGACGAGAAGAAGCTCGAAGATGAGGCGAAGCGGCCCCAAACGTACAAGTGGCCCGGGGCAAAACTGAAGGACGGGAGCGTGTCGGATTATTGACACGCGAGCCGCTTGCGGCTCCGCGGGTTCGTGATTGCGCCACTCGTGCTCTCGCAAGCGATTGGCCCGCCGCGTCGCAGCAGGCCGGTGTTGCGTCGGCCCAGCGAACGCCCTCCGCGCCCGCAGGGAGGGAATCAAGTACCCGCGAAGCGAGAGCGCACCCGGGCCGGAGGTGAACGCCTCCGGCCCGCGTGGGTTGTTGTGGTGCCTTCCACGACCCGGAGCAGCGTGAGCGCCGGCCCCCGGTTGTCCTCGGCGAGCGACACGAACTACTCGCTGTGGTGCAACCGTGGGCCGTCGCTCACGCGCCCGGCTCGCCAGATCACTTAGTCTCCTTCGCGTCGAGGCGCTGCGCGGCCATCTGCTGGGCCTGTTGGCCGAACCGCCCGAGCCTGTTCAGCTCCGCGTTGGCCGCGGACTGTTCTTCGCTTGCGGCGCGGAGCCGCTTCAGTTGCTTCTCGGCCACCGCCTCGACCTCCGGGGTGAGGAAGTCGTGCCGGCCGACCAGCACCCGAACCAGTTCCTCCGGCTTCGGATCGAGCGTGATCGGGAGCAGTTCGTCGGTCTTTGACCGCGGCACCACGTACAGCAACCGCGTGCCCTCATCGCCGAACCACGCGCTGTCCCACGACTTCACCATCGCCTTCGCTTCCTTCTCGTACAGCCCGGCTGCGGCGAGTTCCTTCACCAAGAACGCGCCGAGGTCTTCGCGGCGGGCGTTGGTTTCGGGGAGGACCGCGTCGGCCTCGGCACCGGAGTCGAGTTCGCCCACCGGCCGGAACCCAAACATGCCGTCGCGCACGGTGACCAGCACCAGCCCCGCGGCGCGCCCGCCGGACTTGTTCATCACGCGCACCTTGTCGCCGCCCAGCGCGCGGACCGTGACCGGCGGGGGGAACGTGCCGACCCCGCGGTAGAACAGGAACTTCTCGCGCTGCACCACGACCGCGCCGCGCAGGTCGCGGTAGCTGGGGTAGTCGTCCTCGCTGGGGTTTGCGATTTCGATCTGCAGCGGGGCCGCGTCGGTCTCGCGGGCGGCGTAATAGTGGTTCTCGCGGTTGCTGAACTCGCGCGGGAACGTCGCGGGCTGGTGCGGCGTGAGCTTCACGTCCCAGCGGATGCTCTGCCCGCCGTAGTTGCCGCCCTTCCGCGGCGCGGCGCTGGCCTGCGGATACCACTCGGTGATCCACCCCTTCGGGAAGTCCACCTTCACCGCGACCCGCGTCTCTGTGTCCGTGTAGAAGTAGATGACCGGCGTTTCCATGCTGACCAGACCGTGGGCGTGCAGCCGAGCCACCTTGGTGAACTCGTTTGTCTGGTACTAGACGAACCGCGGCAGGTCGCTGTTGTTGGGGGTGAACCCGACCGGCACCCCGTCGGACCCCGAGAAGCTGGTGAACGTTCCCCACTCGTGCGCGACGAGGCGCGCCGCGGGCGCCGGCGGGAACGTTGCGGGCGCCGGGGTCGCGGCCGCGACCCGGTCCGGCTTGCCCGTGTTCGTGAACAGCAGCGCGCCCGCGGCAGAGGCGCCGCACGCGGCCATCGCGAGAAGGACGGTTTTCATCTCGGACTCCTGCGAATAGGGAACCGGTCGCCGAGCGACCGCAGTTACAACACGCCCCAGACACCGGAATCGAACACGCGCGATACCAACGCGTTACACCGCGCGCCGCGGAATCGCGGCGCGCGTTTCGAGAACGAGTCGAATAATCGAACTCGCAGAACCGTCTGTAACGGGGGCCCGGGTTCGAAATGCCTCCCGTGAAGACTCTCCCGATTTGTGGCCCGGGGTCTTGCCTTCTCCAGGCACGCGCTTACTATCTCAAACGCCCTTTCCGCCGCGCCCGGAAGTGTCTCCGGTGCGGCCCAACTGTAGGAGTGCCTCATGCGCGCGATCCGTTTCTTCGGTCTGGTTGTGGCTCTCGGCCTGGTCGCGTCGGTCGCCAACGGCGAAGACGTGAAGTCGGGTCCGGACAAGAAGATTGGCGGCGCCTTCAACGTGAAGGCGGTCACCGGTGAGAAGGCCGGCAAGACGCTGTGCTACGTCTGCAAGTTCGGCGGCGAGCAGCGCCCGGCCTCGGTCCTCGTGTTCACCCAGAAGGCGGACGACAACCTCGTCGAAGTGGTCAAGGCCATCGACGGCGTGCAGAAGACCAACGACAAGCTCGGCACCGTGGTGATCGGCGTCAGCGGCGTGCAAGAGGCCGACTTCGAGAAGATCCAGACCACGCACAAGCTGACCACCCCGCTGACCGTGGCCGAAGACAAGGACGGCCCGAAGGCGTACACCCTGAACAAGGACGCCGTGGTGACCGTGGTCGTGTACAAGAAGGGCGGCGAGGTGTCGAAGAACTTCGCCTTCAAGACGACGAAGGACGCGGCCGCCAAGGCCAAGGACATCGCCGCCGCCGCCAGCGAGGCGCTGAAGTAAGCCGAGCCGAGCCACGGCGCCCCGTCGCGAACACCAGTTCGCGGCGGGGTTTTCGTGTTTGCGCTCCGCCGTCGTTCGCCCGCGGCCCGCTCGGCCGGGCCGGGCGCGCGGGGCTCCCGGCGGGTGCCCGCCCCGGGGTCGCTCGAAGACTTGTCGCACCCCGGGCTAACATTCGCTACCCCTCCGGGGCTACAATCAACACGTTGCCAACCGCTCGCGCTACGGAGCCCAGACCCCATGCGCTTCGCTCTTCTCGCCGCGCTCGCCCTCCTGCTCGCCTCCCTCGCCGGCGCGCAGCCGCAACCGCCGGACGCGACCGGCCCGATCAGCGTGACGCCGAAGGCGCTCGCTTCGGATAAGACCGTGACGCTCGATTACGACATCGTCTACGTCCGCGCGCCGCGCAACGGCGACAAGGTGGGCACGAACTGGCCGGAGATTTCAAACCCGGTGTACATGGACCCCGGTTCGGACCTGATGCTGCTGCGCCGGGACGGCACCGAGGAGGTGCTGGTGGCGGGCGGGGCCGGGGCCGTGACCGACCCGGTGGTGTCGTTCGACGGCGAGTGGGTCTACTACTCGCTGTTCCACGACATGAAGGGCGGGAGCGTGTCCCAGGGGCCGAGCGGCGGCGCCGACATCTACAAGGTCCACGTCACGAGCAAGAAGGTCGTCCGCCTCACGCACCAGCGGTTCACGCCGAACACCGGGGCCGCGGAGTGGAGCCCTGACTTCCGCGCCGCGGAGGCCGGTAAGAACTACTTCGCCTACGGGGTGTTTAACACCGGCCCGTGCCCGCTGCCGGGCGGGAAGCTGATGTTCACGAGCAACCGCAACGGGTTCAAACCGCCCAAGCGCGTGCCGCACGTCATGCAGCTGTTCGTGATGGACGACGACGGCTCCAATGTGGAGTGCGTCGGGCACCTGAACCTCGGGATGGCGCTGCACCCGACCGTGCTCAAGGACGGGCGCGTCATGTTCAGTTCGCTGGAGTCTCAGGGGCTTCGCGCCTCGACGCTGTGGGGGCTGTGGGTCATCAACCCCGACGGCACCAACTGGGGGCCGATGGCCAGCGCGTTCCTGCCCGGGGCCAGCCCGAGCGCGTGGCACTTCCAGACGCAGCTGAGCGACTCGTCGGTCGTTGCGGAGGTGTACTACAGCCAGACCAGCAGCGGGTTCGGGAGCCTGTACAAGTTTCCGGTCGCCGCGCCGGAGGGGAAGGCCTTTGGCCCCGGGTTCACGCAGGACGGCCGCAACCCGGCGATGCGCCACGGGCGCACCGACGACGGCAAGGCGCGCGTGCTGCGGCTCCCGTTCAGCCCGTTCGGCATCGAGCCGATCACGCCGTTCGCGCGCGCCGACGAGGGGCCGTCGGACTTCGCCGTTCGCGGGTCGCGCGCCGGGCCGCGCGTCGGCAAGGTGACGCACCCGTCGGCGGCGCCGGACAACCACCTGCTCGCGGTCTGGTCGCCGGGGCCGGTGAACGGCGGGTACACGGTTCACGTCCCCGCGGTCGACGGGGGGCTGTACCTCATCAAGGGGGGGAAGGCGGTCAACGAGCCGGGCGACCTGCTGTTGATCAAAAACGACCCGAAGTACAACGAGCAGTGGCCCCGCGCCCTGGTGCCCTACAAGCGGATCCACGGGGTCGCCGAGCCCGCCAAGCTGCCGGCGCTGGCGAACGACGGCACCCTCTCGAGGCACCTCCCCGCGGGCACGCCCTTCGGGCTGGTCGGCACGTCGAGCTTCTACAAGCGGGAGAGCTACCCCAACGGCCTGGTGAAGCCGGGCGCCGTGACCGCGGCCTACGCCGGCGGCGATCCGTCCGGCTACGAGGACCTGGACCCGTTCAACCCGGCGAGTGACGGCGTGTCGCTCAACTGGTTCAACCAGGGGGCCGACGCGGGCCGGTACACCAACGAGGACGTCCACGCGGTGCGCGTCCTCGCGATGGAGCCGAACACCGACCGCAACAAGGGGCCGCACGGCGGGCGCACGTTCCGCAGCCACGCAAGCGAGAAGCTGCGGATCCTGGGCGAGATCCCGCTCCGCAAGTTCGGGCCGGACGGCAAGCAGCCGACCGACCCCGACGGCAACCCCGACACCAGCTTCCTCGCCAAGATTCCCGCGGACGTCGGGTTCACGTTCCAGACGCTCGACAAGAACGGCATGGTGCTGAACATGGCTCAGACGTGGCACCAGGTGCGCCCGGGCGAGGTCCGCAACGACTGCGGCGGCTGTCACGCGCACTCCCAGAAGCCGACCCACTTCAAGGACACCGCCGCCGCGCGGCCCGAGTACGCGCTGTTCGACCTGACCCAGAAGACCCCTCTGCTCACCACCAAGGCGGGCGACGAGAGCAAGCGGCAGTGGGACGCCAAGGACAGCACCGGGCTGAGGTACGCGGGCGCGGTCAAGAACGTCGAGTACTTCCGCGACGTGAAGCCGATTCTGGACCGCAGCTGCGCCGCGTGCCACACCCTCAGCGGCAACGCGCCCGCGAGGCTCGTGCTGGACGACCACAAGACCATCAGCGTCGCGGACTGCGACGACGTGCCCGGCACCTACTACCGGCTCGCGATGGACGGCGCCGGGCGGTTCGGGCCCAAGCCGCTCGTAAACGGGTGGCGCGGCGCCAACGCCTCGCGCTACGTCCGCATGTTCCAGTCGCGCCGCAGCCTCTTGGTCTGGAAGGTCTACGGCGCCCGGCTCGACGGCTGGACCAACGACGACTTCCCCACGGAAACCGCCCCGGGCGACGCCCGCACACTCGCGTTGAAAGGCGAGCCGGTGGCGAACACCCCCGCGAACCGCGCCCGCGCGGACCTCGACTTCACGGGGAGCGTGATGCCCCCGCCCGACGCGGTGAAGAGCGGCAAGGTCGCGCCGCTCAGTGACGAGGACAGGCTCACGCTGGTGCGCTGGATCGATCTGGGGTGCCCCATCGACCTCGCGTACGACCCACAGGGCCCGGCCCGGTCCGGCTTCGGGTGGGCACTCGACGACCAGCGCCCGACGCTCACCGTCGCTTCGCCCAAACCCGGCGCGAACGCCCCCCTGGACCGCATCCTGATCGGCGCGCACGACTACGGCACCGGGCTCGACCCGGCGAGCTTCACGGTGACCGCGAGCGCGGAGGTGAACGGCACCGCGCCGGGTCAGAACCTCGCCCCCATGTTCGCCCCCCTCGGCGGCGGGGTGTACGAACTGAAGTTGTCGGCCCCGCTGACGACAGCGGGCGCGAAGCTGACCGTCGGCGTGCGGGACAAGCAGGGCAACGTGACGCGCGTGGAGCGCACGTTCTCGGCGGGGAAGTGAACCGAGCCGGGCGCAGCGGTGGCCCCCAGGCGCCACCGCTACAGCGGGCGCCGAGGGGTCAGTCCTTCTTCGCGTTCCACTCGACCAGCAGAACCGGGCGCAGGATGCCGCCCAGGAACAACTCGCTGATGGTGCGGTTGTCGCACCGCACCGCGACCACGTTCGCGCCCGGTTTCACGGCGTCGCCGAGTGGCACGCGGAACGGCGAGCGCCGCGGCACGGCGGCGACCGGCGCCTTCGCGCCCTTCTTCGGCGGCACCGCGAGTACCGGCTCCGCGGGCAGCTCCTTGCCGTTCACGTACACGGTCACGCGCCCGTCGACTTCCGTGAACACGAGCGCGAGGTTCGCGCTCTTATCGGGGGCGGTGAACCCCGCGCGGTACCACAGCACCGTGTTCTCGGACAGCCCCTGCTGGCTGAGCGTCGCGGAGTGCGTGGCCGCCGGCCGCCACTTCGAGTCATCGACCTCGGGCGCCTCGAACTTGGCGTCTGCCGCCTCGGTGTCGTCGGTGCGGAACTTCCACTTGTCGGGGAGCACACTCACGAGCTTGTTCGGCTCTGCGGTGGCGAGCGCGCCGCCGTCGACGGTCTTCAGCAGGAAGCGCTTGAGGTACGAGGTGCCGTACTCGGGGTTCGCCTGCTTCTTCGCCACCAGCCCGTCGATGCGCTTCGTGAACTCGTCGTACACCCTCTTCGCGCCGGCGAAGTCGCCCCTCGCCATCGCGTCGCAGATCGCCTTGTAGTCGGTGACGTTGCGGAGCCCGTTCGCGTGCATCTCGACGCGCTCGGCGTACACCCCCTTCGGGCCCCCGAGGCCGGCGCGCGCGCGCGCGAGGGCCAGCTCGCACGCGCGGGTGACGTCCGGCGTGAACGCGGACGACAGCCCGTAGAACCCGCCGCTGTGGTTGTGGAGCTTCGCGGTCGCCTCATCGATGCCGGCCCAGTAGTCGCGCATCTCCTTCGCGACCGGGCCGTAGAACTTCGCGTAGTAGTCGCCCATCACCTTCGCCGCGTCCAGCGTCGGGTCGTAGGCGAGGCGCAGGCTCAGGTAGATCTGCGGCCCGTACAGGTACCAGTTGGACAGCACCTCGATCGTCATGAAGGCGAGGCCCTTCTTGGCGAGGTACGGGAACTCCTCCTTGCACGGCGTGTACTTGAACATCGGCATGGTGGCGTCGGCCAGGTTGTACATGTAGTTGTAATACCCGAGGCGGTGCGCCACCTTCGCCCACCCGTCGGTCATCTCCAGCTGCTGCTTGCGGCTCGGGCACTCCGGGTTGCCGATCGCGTGCAGCCGGCAGTAGCGGATCGGGGCGATCACGGCGCACAGGTTCTTGGCCAACATCTCGGTGCGCTTCGGCGGCTGCGTGTAGTCCGCGTACACGTAGAAGCTCAGCACCGAATCCGGGTACACCTTCGCGACCTTTTTCGCAACGTCGTCGAAGAAGTCGGCGTACCGGGTGGAGATGGACACGTTGCCGCTCGACGGCTCGATGAGCTTCGGGTCGTCCTGCGCCTTGCACTTGTCGCACTGGCAGTACCCGCGGCCGTCGGGCGGGGAGATCGACGGGTTCTTCGCGCCGCCCTTGATGGCACCGATCACGCCGGCGGCGAACACCTCGCGCGCCCCCGGGTTGGAGGTGCAGAGCCAGTCGCCCTCTCTGCGCTTGCCGTCGGCGCCCTGTGCGAAGTACTCCGGGCGTTCCGCGAACAGCCCCTTCGGGATGTACCGGCCCCACGAGTGCGCGTGGGCGAAGTCCTCGCCGCCGGCCCCGTTCCACGCCTTCCAGTACCCGCCCATCCAGGACGGCCCCTTCGGGTTGCGGTACAGCAGCCCGGGCCTCTCGGTGATCGCGGCGGGCGGCGCGCTCAGGTCTGGCGTGCGCGGGAACACTTCGCCGAGCGCCGAGTCCATGAAGTACCGGCACCCGAGTTCCTCGAGGAACCGGCACACGGCCTTTCCGGTCGCGGGCTCGCTCTGCCCGCCGATCAGCACGCGCCCGCCGCCCGCGACGATCCGCACGCCCTCTTTTGAGGCGCTGTCGATGTCGTCGAGTTTCAGCCCGGCTTTGACGGCGGCCTTGCCGATGTAGATCGCCGTCCCGCTCTCGGGGGCCGTCTCGGACACGGGCACGGTCGCGTCGGTGATCTTCCGGAGCCACTCCGCGAGCAGGAGCGCCGCGCCGTACTCGGTGGCCGCGCTCGCGACCGGCTCCTTCTTGCCCTTCGGCGCCGGGGGCTTCGCGTCCACGACGATGGTCGCGACCGGCTTGCCGCCTTTTACCAGGGCGACGGGTTCGTCGGCGGCGCGTGCCCCGGCCGTGAGCGCGAGCGCGGCGCTCGTGGCCCCGGTGGTGGCGATGAACTGACGGCGCGAAGGTAGGTTCGGCACGGGGAGGCTCCGGTGAGAAGGTGAGAACGACTGTACCCGCGGCGCGCCCGGAAAGGAAGCCGCAAGCCCGGCCCGCTGCCGGCCCGGCCGCCGGCGGCCCGCCGCCGGCGGCCCGCGCCGCACGCGTTCTCTGTTTGACCTCTACCGTGCAGGGGGAGAGAATCACCGCACGCCTTTCACACGGAGAACCGCAACCATGTTCCGCTATCGCTTACTCGCGGCCTTCGCGCTCGCGGCGCTCGTGCCGCTAATGGCGCGCTCGGCCGACCCGCTCCCCGTGCTCGACGTCTGGCCGAAGGGCGCGCCGGGCGAGAAGGGCAACGTCGGCGAGGAGAAGCAGACCGTCGGCAAGAGCGGCGGCGTGACCTCGATCACCAACGTGTCGAAGCCGACGCTCACCGTCTACGCGCCCGCAAAGGACAAGAGCACCGGGGCCGCGGTCATCGTCGCGCCCGGCGGCGGGTACAACAACCTCGCGTGGGAGCACGAGGGCACGATGGTTGGCGAGTGGCTCCGGTCCATCGGCGTGACCGCGGTGGTGCTCAAGTACCGCGTGCCGCGGCGCCCTGACGCGGCGAAGGGCGAGCCGCCGGTGGGCGCGCTGCAGGACGCGCAGCGGGCGATCAGCCTGACACGCGCGCGGGCCAAAGAGTGGCGCGTCGATCCGAAGCGCGTCGGGATGCTCGGGTTCTCCGCCGGCGGGCACCTCACCGCGTGGGCGGCCACCAACTTCGACAAGCGCGCGTACGAAGAGGTGGACGCGGCCGACAAGGAGAGCTGTCGGCCCGATTTCGCGGTGCTGATCTACCCCGGCGGCCTGGTGGACAAGGTCGAGAAGGAGAAGCTCGCGGCCGAGATTCGCGTCTCGAAGGACACCCCGCCGTGCTTCTTCGCGCTCGCGTACAACGACAACGGCCCGCTCGACGGGAGCCTGAAGATGTTGGCCGCGCTGAAGAAGGCCGGGGTCACGGCGGAGATGCACGTCTACTCCGGTGGCGGGCACGGGTTCGGGATGCGCGCCAGCGAGAAGCCGCACACCGCCTGGCCAAAACGGTGCGAAGAGTGGATGCGCACCGAGGGCTTCCTCGCCGCGGCCAACGCCGGCGGTGCGGCCCCGGACGCGCTCGACGCGTCCCCCGTGGCGCCGGGCGCGAGGCTCGAAAAGCTCGCGGGCGACTTCAAGTTCACCGAGGGCCCGGCGCCCGACGCCGAGGGCAACGTCTACTTCACCGATCAGCCCAACGACCGGATTCTGAAGTGGAGCACGGACGGGAAGCTCAGCACCTTCATGTCGCCGTGCGGGCGCTCCAACGGCCTCGCGTTCGACAAGGCCGGGAACCTGTGGGCGTGCGCCGACGAGAAGAACGAGCTGTGGAAGATCGACCCGAAGACCGGGGCGAAGACCGTTGTCGTCAAGGACTTCGGTGGCAAACTCCTGAACGGCCCGAACGACGTGTGGGTGCGCGACGACGGGAGCCTGTTCTTTACGGACCCGTTCTACAAGCGCGACTACTGGAAGCGCGGGCCGAGCGAGCAGGACAAGCAGGGCGTGTACTTCGTCGCCGCCGACGGGAAACTGAGCCGCGCCGACGCGGGCGACATCAAGCAGCCCAACGGGATCGTCGGCACCCCGGACGGGAAGGCGCTGTACGTGGCCGACATCGGCGCGAACAAGACCTACGTCTACGACATCGGCGACACGGGCGAGCTGAAGAACCGCAAGCTGTTCTGCGAGCAAGGCTCCGACGGCATGACGATCGACGAACTCGGCAACGTGTACCTGACGGGCCGCGGGGTGACGGTGTACGACAGGGCCGGGAAGAACATCGCCCGCATCCCGGTCCCGGAACCGTGGACCGCGAACGTGTGCTTCGGCGGCAAGGACATGGCGACGCTGTTCGTCACCGCCGGCACCGGGTTCTACGGCATCCGGATGCGGGTGAAGGGCGCCGCGCGGCAGTGACGTCGGCCCGGGCTCCGGCCCGCCTTTTAGCACCCGACTGGTCGGCGAAAGAGGCGGGCCGGAAGCCCGGCCGAGGAGGCCCCCTACGGCAGCGCCG
>JBJSXS010000688.1:0-2531 GCA_046086545.1 Gemmata sp. | reverse complement strand
CCCTGTACGGGCAACTGGGGATCGACCCGTCACAAGCCTTCCTCAGCCCCGCCGGCCGCAAGATGTTCATCCTCGAGGACCGCGACCCCGTCAAGGAACTGGTCGGGTGAGATCCCGGGCGCTTCCGACCTCCGAACCCGTTGGTGACCGACAATGGCTCTCGACCTCGGCAGCATCCCGTTCACGCGCCGCCGGGCCCTCGTGGCAGGCGGTCTGGGAACGCTCGGCCTGACTTTGCCGCAACTGCTCCGCGCGGAAGCCGGCTCCCGGGTGAGCACCGCGAAGTCGGTCATCCTCGTCGTGGCCTGGGGCGGCCCCTCGCAGCACGACACGTTCGACCCCAAGCCCGACGCCCCGGCCGAGGTGCGCAGCGTCTACGGCCACATCGCCACGCGAACTCCCGGGTTGCGGGTCGGCGAACACCTCGCTCGAATGGCCGAGCGGTCGAACCTCTTCTCGGTCATCCGCTCGCTGTCCCACCACGTCGGCGTGCACCACGGGGCGACCCATTACGCGCTCACCGGGCACCCGCCGAAAAACGCAAACAACGAGCTCACCAAGGCTTCGCGGGACGACTTCCCCACACTCGGCTCGGTGCTCGCGAAGGTCCAGCCGTCCGACAGGAGCGTCCCCTCCTTTGTCCAGTTGCCGCACACGTTCGTTGATCAGAGCATCTTTTCGAACGGACAGAACGCGGGGTTCCTGGGCATCGGCTTCGACCCGCTGGTCGTCACGTACGATCCGAAACTGGACACGTTCGGCGTGGCGGGCGCCGGCCCCGCGAAGGACGCCGATTCCGAACGCGTGGACTCGCGTCGGCAACTGCTCGGACGGCTCCATGCGGCGCGCGCGAGCACCTCGCCCGCCGAACGCGACATGGAGGTTTGCTACGCGAAGGCCTTCGACCTGCTGAACTCGGCCGCGAACAACCGGGCGTTCGACCTGTCGCGGGAGTCGCCGCGACTGCGGGACCGCTACGGCCGCGGAGTTGGGCAAAGCATGCTCGTCGCGCGTCGGCTGGTGGAGGCGGGCGTCCGACTCGTTCTTGTCAACGACGCCAACAACAACATGAAGTGGGACACCCACGACCCGAAGTATGGCGGTGGGATCGACCGCAACCTGCGCGAGTCGGATCAGGGCCTGTCCGCCCTGCTCGACGACCTCTCCGACCGCGGCATGCTCGACAACACGCTCGTGGTGTGGATGGGCGAGTTCGGCCGGACGCCCAGGCGAAAGCCGGACGGCGGCCGCGACCACTGGCCGAAATGCTACAGCGCGCTGATGGCCGGCGGCGGCATTCAAGGGGGACGCGTCCACGGCTCGTCTGACGCACTGGGCGCCTACCCGCGTGACGGGCTGGTACGCCCCGAGGACGTTCACGCGACGATCCACCACTTGCTGGGGATCGCTCTGGACACGGAGTTGCACGACGCGCTCGGCCGGCCGTATCGGCTCTGCCCGGGAACGCCGATCCGATCCCTGCTGTAATCGGCTCACGCGAGTCTCGCAACCTCGATGGGGGTAGACATGTTGACGATTCACGATCGGGGCTTCGCACGCGACTGCCGGGGGCCGAGCCGGCGCGAGTTCCTGCGCGTCGGCAGCCTCGGGCTGGGCCTGTCCGGCCTGACGCTCCCGGGGCTGCTGGCCGCCCGGGCGCGGGCCGGGGAGGGCAGCGGCGCGCCCCAGAAGGCGGTGGTGCTGCTGTTCCTGCAAGGCGGGCCGTCGCAGCACGAGACGTGGGATCCCACGCCCGAGGCCCCGAAGGAGTACCGCACCCACACCGACTGCATCCCCACGGCCCACCCGGGGGTCCAGTTCTGCCGCTACTTCCCCAGGCTGGCCGCGATGGCGAAGGACCTCACCGTCCTGCGCAACTTCGCCTCCGGCAACGGCGGGCACACGTACGAGGCCGTCACCACCGGCGGCAACCCGACCAAGGCGTCGCTCAGCGCGGCCGCCGGCTACCTGGGCGGCACACTGACCGCGTCCGGCCTGCCCAAGAACGTCCTCGTTCTCGCCGAGGCCGCACAACAGGACCTCAAGCTGGGCAGCAACTTCGAGACGGCCGCGCTGCCGACGCTCACCCAGACGGGGTCCCTGGGCCCGCAGTACCAGGCGTTCAGCCCCACGGGCAACTCGGAGCTCAAGCAGGCGATGACGCTGACCCTGCCGCGCGAGCGGTTCGACGCCCGCCGCCAGCTCCTCGCCGGGTTCGACGCGGTGCGCCGCAGCGCGGACCGAGACGGCGCCCTGGCGCGAGCGGACAAGTACCAGCAGCAGGCGTTCGACATCATCACCGGCAGCTCGAACCCGTTCGACCTGAGCAAAGAGGACCCGAAGACGCTGGCACAGTACGACACCAGCGGCCTGTTCAAACTGGAAGAGGCGACGAAGTGGTTCGACATGAAGCGGGCGTCGAACCTGCTGGGCAAGCAGATGCTCCTGGCCCGCCGCCTGTGCGAGGCCGGGTGCGGGTTGGTCACCGTCTCGGACTGCGGCTGGGACATGCACGCGAACAACAACAGCCC
>JBJSXS010000687.1:0-8614 GCA_046086545.1 Gemmata sp. | reverse complement strand
ATCAGGATGGCGAACGCCACCACGAACCCGAAGCTGTTGAAAAACCGCCCGACCTGGCCGCTCATAAAGGCGATCGGCGCGAAGATGACCACCAGCGAGAGCGTCGTCGCGACCACCGCGAGCGAGATTTCCTGCGTGGCTTTGCTCGCCGCGTCCCACCCGCTCAGGCCCTGGGCCTCCATGTGCCGGAACACGTTCTCCAGCACCACCACCGCGTCGTCGATCACCACCCCGACCGCGAGGATCAGGCCCAACAAGGTCATGTTGTTCAGGGAGAACCCCATCACGTCCATGAACGCGAACGTGCCCACGATGCTGGTCGGCACCGCGGTCGCCGCGACGAGGGTCGCGCGCCAGTCGCGCAGGAAGATGAAGATGGTGATGGTGACGAGGGCCGCGGCCAGCACGAGGTGGAACTTGACCTCCTCAATACTCCCCTTGATGAACTTGCTCTGGTCGCGAATCACTTCCGTCTTGATGTCCTGTGGGAGGTTCGACCGGATCTTCGCGAGCCGCGCCTTGACCGCATCGGCCACCGCGACGGTGTTCCCGCCGGACTGCTTCTGGATGATGAGGCTGACCGCGACGTTGCCATCCAACCGGGACTTGCCCCGCGGCTCCTCCACGCCGTCGGTCACGTCGGCCACGTCCTTGACGCGGACGGAGTACTTGACCCCGCTGCCGCCGGTGCGCGTGTCGATGATGACCGTCTCGAAGTCTTCGGGCGTCTGGATGCGGCCCACGGTCCGCAGCCCGAACTCGGTCGCGCCGCTATCGACCTTGCCGCCGGGCAGTTCCAGGTTCTGCGCCGCGAGCGCGCGCCGCACGTCCTCCGCCGACAGCTTCAGCGCGCGCAGCCGGTCCGGCTTGAGCGTGACGTTGACGGCCCGCTGCTCGCCGCCCACCAGAACGACCGCGCCGACGCCGGTCACCGCCTCCAGGTCTTCCTTGATCTGCTTCTTGGCGATCTCGGTGACCTCGCGCAGCTTGCGGCCCGGGCCGCCGGACACGACCACCGTTACCACCGGCGCCGCGTCCAGGTTGAACTTCTCGACCACCGGCGGGTCGGTGCCGTAGGGCAGTCGCGGAAGAAGGGTCGACACCTTGTCCCGAACGTCCTGCGCCGCGATGTCGCCGTTGCGCTCGAGCTTGAACCCGATGACGACGCTGGACACGCCTTCCTTGGTGGTGGAGCGCAGCTCGTCGATGCCGGAAACGGTGTTCACCGCCTCCTCGACCGGGCGCGTCACGCTCGACTCCATCTCCTCGACGCCCGCGCCGCGCAGCGTCGTGGTGACGACGACGACGGGCACGTCCACGTTCGGGAACAGTTCGACGCCGAGGCGCGTGTACGACGCGAGGCCGAGCCCCACCGGCCCGAGCACGAGCATCGCGGTGAACACCGGCCGGCGGATGCAGATGTCCCAGATAGCCATGTCCGGCCTTCCCGGTTCGTGCCCGGCCCGCTCCCGCAGGGGGCGGGGAAAAACCAACGCCGTCACCGCACCCGCACGACCGACCCGTCCACCAGTTGCGCGTGGCCCGACGTGATCACCTTCGCGCCCGCGGGCACGCCGGTCACTTCGAGCCACTCCTTGTCGCGCGCGCCCAGCCCGACCTCGACCCCCTTCGCCGTCCCGCCGTCGGCGACGAACACCTTGTTCACCCCGGCGAACGACACCAGCGCCTCCGGCGGCACCGTGACCGCCGTCGCGGAGCCGGTGATGATGTCCGCGGTCGCGAACCCGCCGGCCTTCAGTCGGCCCGAGCCGTTGCGCACCTCGATGACCACCCCGAACGTGCGGTTCACGGTGTCCGTCGTCGGGCTGATCCGAGAGACGAACCCGGGGAACGGCTCCGCGTACGCCTCGACGCGCAGCTCCACTGCCTGACCCACGCGGATGTGCGGCGCGTGCTTCTCGGGCACCGTCACCCCCAGTTTCAGCGCGTGGTCGATCACCAGCCGGTAGCAGTTGGTCACCGGCATCGACTGCACCATCTCGCCCGCCGACACCATCTTCTGCGCGACCGCGTACTTGAGCGGCGTGGTGGTCGGCCCCACCTCCTTGACCCACTCCGCCCACTCCGGAGGCGACGGCGCGTTGAGCTTGGTGTCCGCGAGCCGGCGCTCGGCGTCGTCGAGCGCGGCCTTGAGCCGGCGGGCGCTCGCGAGCGTCACCCGGGCCTCGGTCTCGGCCAACTGCACCCGCGTCTTCGACACCGTCAAGCGGTTCACGGCGGAATCGAGCGCCTGCCGGGTGCCGACCCCGCCGGCGATTTCTTTCTCGACCCGCTTCAGCTCGGAGTCCGCGAGTTCGGCGTTCGCCCGCGCCTCCGCCACGGCGTCCACTTTCGGAATGTGCGATTCGAACTCCGCGTCCGTCGCGGGCAGGGCTGTCAGCTTGATCTTGCGCAACTCGGCCTCGAACGCGGGCCGCGCCTGCTCGACCGCGAGCCGGTACTCGGTCGGGTCCAGTTCCATCAGCGGTTCGCCGTGGCCGACGCGGTCGCCCAGGTCTTTGAACACCCGCAGCACCTTGCCGCTTACCTTCGGCGCAAGGGTCACGTCCTCGTAGGCGTACAGCGTGCCGACGACCGGCACCGTGCGGCGCAGCTCCCGCGGCTTCGCCTCCGAGACGGTCACCGGTACCGCCTTCGACTCGTCTGGAGCGGTGGACGCCGGCGGCTTCGGGGCGCATCCGGCCGCCAGCACGAGAAGGGGTGAGAAGATCACCCGCGCCCGCTTCGTAACTTTCGCCACGAGGTCGCCTGTCGGCATTGGAGTTCCCCTGTTCGCTGCCTTTGTAACCCCTTACTCGAATTACTCTTCCGGCCGATCTAGCAGCCCGTTCAGGATCACGTCGAGCACGTCGTCCGACTGCGCGTCCGGGTCGTTCGGGCGGCTGCTGAGCAGGTTCGTCAGGATGGTGCCGTACAGCAGGTCGCCGATGACCGCGAAGAACCGCGCGCGGGGCATCGCGCGGATCACCCCCGACTCTACCAGCCGGTTGAAAAACACCTCGTGCTTGGCCTCGATCTCGTTGTCCTTCGTCACGAAGTACAGCGGGCGGTGGTGGTGCGGGAACGCGGCCCGCTCCTGGATGAACAGTTCCGCCATTTCCGGCCGCCGGTGGAAGAAGCCCAGGTACGTCCGGACCGCCGCGCGGATCAGGTCGGCTCCCTGGTGCGGGTGCGCCATCACCGCGTCCATCTCGGCCTCCAGTTCCTTCAGCCCGCGCTCGACGGCGCTGAGGAACAACTGCTCCTTCGTCGGGAAGTAGCGGTACACGGTGCCGTTGCCGACGCCGATATGGTTGGCGATGGTCTGCACCTGCGTGTTCGCGAACCCGTAGGTCGCGAACACACGCGCGGCCGTGTCGAGGATCTGCGTTTTCCGCCGGCTTTCGAGATCGGGGTCACGCGGGCGCCCCGGCTTGCGGTTGCTCTCGGTGACGCTCATTCCGGCGCCCGCCAAAGTGATATGAAATTAACGGATCAGTCCGTCCACAAAGTATAGATGTTTGTGACAAAAGCGACAAGCTCAAATTCGCCGAGGTATTCCTCGAATTTGTTCACTTTGCCGCAACTCGCGAGTTGGAGTAGGCTTGAGTTGCCGGTCGGTCCGTCTCGCGTGCGTGTTGATAATCTCGGGGCGTCCGCTGGCGCATTTACGCGGTCGGCCGGCGGGGGATTTCCGTTTCCTCCTCTGCTAATCGGGTTACAATGACTGAACCCCGCCTACGGAACGCCTTCTGATGCCGCTTGATTGGTCCCCGCTGGTCGATTTCCTTCGTCGCCACGAACGCCCACTGTTGATGACCCACATTCGCCCGGACGCGGACGGTATGGGCGCGCAACTGGCGCTGCACGACGCGCTGAGTGCGATCGGGCTGAAGCCGCGAGTTGCCATTGCTAGCAAACTGTTGCCGCGCTACGAGTTCCTGGACCCCGGGCGGAAGGTCATCGAGGACTTCAAAGGCGCCGACTGGACCGACCGCGACTGCGTGGTGGTGCTCGACACCGGAACCTGGAACCAACTGGGCGACTTCGCCGACTGGCTGAAGAAGTCGCCGCTGCCGCGGGCGGTGGTCGATCACCACCGGACCCAGGACGACCTCGGCGGGTTACAGTTGGTGGACATCAGCGCGGAGGCAACGGGTCGGCTGGCCTACGAGATCATCCGCGCGGTGGGTGCGCCGGTTTCCCCGCGAGCGGCGCACTACATGTTCATGGCGGTCGCCACGGACACGGGCTGGTTTCGGCACCCGAACGCGACCGCCGCCACGTTCGCGCTGTGCGGGGAGCTGGTGGCCGCCGGTGCGAACCCGACGGCGCTGTACGAGCGGCTTTACGAGGCCGCGACGCTGGCCCGGTTCAAGCTGACCGCGGTCGCGCTGGACCGGCTGAGCGTGCGGGCGAACGGGAAGATCGCGTACACCGAAATCGCCCTCGCGGACTACGAGAAGACCGGCGGCGTCCCGGGGGACACGGAAGACCTGATCAGCTACCCGCGGGCGGTCGAGGGCGTGGACCTGGCGATGATCTTCATCGAGCAGCCCGGGGGCGGGACTAAGGTGAGCTTCCGGTCCCGGGCCGCGGACGTGTCGAAGCTGGCCGAGCGGTTCGGCGGCGGCGGGCACAAGCTGGCGAGCGGCGCCCGGGTGAACCGGCCGCTGGCCGCGGCCCGCGAAGAGGTGCTGGCCGCGGCCGAGGCGCTGCTCGCGGCCGGGTGAATGGCGCCGGGCGGCCGGGGCTCCTGCCGGTGCGCCGGCCGGCGACCCCTGCCGGGGTGCAAAACCAAAGGCATCGGCGCCGGCCGGTCCGCCCCGGAGGGGCCGGCGTCAGTACCACAAGGGCGGGAGCCCTGTGGGCCCGAAGGCGTATCGAGGGACAGATTCCCATGTCGCACACGCTGCGCGATCTGCCGCTGCCGGTGAAGGTGGTGGCCACGGTGTTCCTGCTGTCGGTCGGCGTCGGGTACAGCTCTGCGATGCTGCAACTGCACCTGCAGGACTCGAAGTCCGGCAAGCCGATGCCGACCCCGGACGACGTGGTGCTGAAGTTCACCGGCAAGAAGCCGTACGACCCGAACGCGCCGCTCCCGCCGGCGCCCGCGTCGCGCCTCGAAGCGCTGATCACCGGCGACACGCCCGACATCACCGGCAACACGATGGTCGGCGCGTTCAACACCCAGGACCGCGCGCCGAAGGCGCTCAAGTTCGCCGAACTCGTAAAGACGCGTGGTGCGGAGCAGGTGAGGGCCGAGCGCAAGGGCGAGCAGGTCGTGTTCGCGCTCTGGATTCGCCTGCCGGACGCGCAGCGCAAAGCCGCGTACACCGAGAACAAGTTCGTGCCGCCCGCGGACAAGACGCCCAAAGCGCTCACGCCCGAGTTGAAGGACGGCGACGCGATCAAGATCAAGACGCTGATCGACGTGCGCTGCGCGACGTGCCACTCGAACAACGGCGAGAAGCCGGACCCGTCACTCGACACCTACGCCGGGCTGCTCAAATTCCTGCCGGCCGACGCCGCCCCGCCCAAGCCGGTCCGCGGGTACATCAAGGTCGAGGAGCCGATCAGCATCTCGAAGCTGACGCAATCGACGCACGCGCACCTGCTGAGCTTCGCGACGCTGTTCTCGCTCACGGGGCTGATCTTCGCGCTCAGTAGCTGGCCCGCGTGGGTGCGGGTGGTCGTCGGGCCGTCGGTGGTCGTCGCGATCTTCACCGACGTGTCGATGTGGTGGCTCGCGCGGCTGTGCGACGAGTTCGGCCCGTTCTTCGCGATGGCGGTGATCGGCACCGGGTTCGTCTCCGGCGTCGGCCTGTTCGTGCAGATCGTCGGCAGCCTGTTCGCCATGTACGGGCTGAAGGGCCGCACGGTGCTCGGCCTCCTGTTCGTGGCCGGCGGCGCTCTCGGCGCCTTCTTCGTCACGCAGTTGCTGATCCCCGCGCTGCCGAAGAAGGTGGAGGAGAAGCAAGTCGAGAGGCCGGACGCCGGTAGTAGGCCCGACGGCGGCAAGCCGGACGCCCCCAAGAGCGGCAAGAGCCTCGCCGACGGCGTCGCGGTTGCCGCGGGCGCGATCTCGGAGTGGGCCGCGAAGACGCACGGGCCCGCGCCGGCCGTGAGCAACATCCCGCGCGTGCCGGTCAACGACATCGACCGCCTCCTCCGCCAGCCCCCGGTCGATAAGGACGGGAGCCCGCTCGACGGGAAGCCGACGTTCAACCTCGACGGCACGATGGTCCCGGCGCTGTTCGACAAGGACAAGACGTACAAGGCGCTCATGGAGAGCGACAAGCCGCAGGCCGAGAAGGATCGGCTGAAGGCGCACCGCGAGGGGGATCTGGAGGCGCTGGCCGCGTGGGCCCGCACCCCGGACGCGGCCCGCAAGAGCGCTTACGAGGGGAACGCGTTCGACCTGCCCGGACCGGGCGCCAAGGCGCCGACGCCCGAGTTCGCGAAGGGCGGGAAGGTGCTCATCAAGACGCTCATCGACAACCGGTGCGCCACGTGCCACAGCCCCACCGGGGCGCAGGCCGATTACCCGCTCACGACCTACAAGGAACTCTCGCTGTACCTGGCGCCCAACGAGGCCGCCCCGCCGGCGCCGCCGGCCGGCGCGCAGAAGCCGTTGAACGAACTGGAGCGCCTGCTCCGCCGCCCGCCCGTCGATGAGAAGGGCACCCCGATCCCGCCGGAGATGGTCAAGTTCGGCGGCGGCGAGCAGGGCACGATGGTCCCGGCGCTGTTCGAGAAGGACAAGGCGTACAAGGCGTTCATGGAAGGCAACAAGCCGCAAGCGGAGAAGGACAAGCTGAAGGCGCACCGCGACGCCGATCTGGAGGCGCTGGTCGCGTGGGCGCGCGCCCCCGAGCCGGCGCGCAAGGCGGCTTACGACACCGACAAGTTCGCGCTCCCGGCGAACAGCAAGCCGGTCTCCCCGGACCTGCTCGACGGCAAGGATTACCGCATCAAGACGCTCATCACCAACCAGTGCGCGACGTGCCACGGCCCGGACGGCAAGCAGGCCGACTACCCGCTGGACACGTACAAGGCGCTGTCGGAGTACCTGAAGCCGTTCGACGCGCCGAAGTGACCATTGAAGTGATGGGGCGCGAACCTGCCGCCGCCGCGCTGTCCTTCGTGGCGGAAGGACAAGCCGACCGGCGACGGCACCCGTTTCGAAAACGGACGAGGCTCACGCCCTTGGGGGTTCGACTCCCCCTCTTTCCGCTGGAAAAGGAGTAGCGGTTGAGGGCGCGACTCCCCTGACGGGCGCCCGGGTAAGGTAGGCGCGGCTGCCGTTCGGGTTCGAGTCCCGCGCCGCCCGCTGGTCGCAATCGGCCCCGGGGTCCAGCGGCTCACGTCGCCTCGGTCGCAACCGGGACACGAAGGTTCGACTCGTTCGGGGGGCCGCGGTCCCGGGCGCCTCTTTCGGCATATCTCGCTGTCGCAATCAGCTCCGTGGTCGTTTTCCTCATTCTCTCACCGCGCCCGTGGTACGTTCTCACCAGCCATGTCCCTTTTACTCTCTCACGGGTCTTCCCGATGAAACGCCGTGCCCGTCGTGCGTTTACGCTGATCGAGTTGCTGGTCGTCATCGCAATCATCGCCATCCTGATCGGCCTCCTGCTGCCCGCGGTTCAAAAAGTGCGCGAGGCCGCCGCCCGCATGAAGTGCCAAAACAACCTCAAACAACTGGCACTCGCCTGCCACAGCTACGCGGACGCGGTGGGCAAACTGCCGCCGGGCGGCGCGAACGATCAGATCGGTTTCGGCACCGGCGGCTGGACGAACAACAGCAACAACTGGGGGAGCAGTTGGTTCGTGTACATCCTCCCCCAACTCGAACAGTCGAACCTCTACGACAAGTGGATATTCGCCGGGAACTCGGGCTACGCCAACGCGACCAACAACGCCGCGGCCAACGGGGCGGTCATCAACACCCTGTTCTGCCCCTCCTCGCCGCTGCCGAAGAGTCCGCCGCCGCGGCAGGCCGGATCGACGTTCGCGAACTACGTGGGCGTTTCCGGCGCGGCCCCCGGTCTGATCCCCGGGTTCACCGAGACGCGGGTGAACACGTGGCCCAGTTGCGGCATCGTCAGCGGCGGCGGGGTGCTCATCCCCAACGGCCAACTCACCCTTCTGTCAATCACCGACGGCACGAGCAACACCATCATCGCCAGTGAGCACAGCAACTTCCTCCGGGACACCGCCGGCGTCAAGCAGGACTGGCGCGCCAGCATGACGTGGGGCTGGTACCTGGGCGTGAAGTCGGCGGGCGTGCCACCGAACTTCGACAACGGCGGGGCGGACAACCGCGAGCCCAACCTGATGACCATCCGGTACGCGGTCAACTACACCCCGCCGGCCGGGTGGGCCAGCGACATCGGCGGCACCGGCGTCGGGTACGATCCCAGCAACGCGAACTACACGGGCGCGAACGTGCCGCCCAACTCGACCCACTCGGGCGGGGTGAACGTGGCCTACGCCGACGGCTCGGTGCGGTTCGTCGCCGATTCGACGCCGCTGGGCGTCCTGGCCCGACTCGCGACCCGCGACGACGGCACCGTGGTCCCCAACTACTGACCCACTCCGGGCCGCGCGTGCG
>JBJSXS010000686.1:0-2716 GCA_046086545.1 Gemmata sp. | reverse complement strand
CGACTACTACGGGTTCGCCGCGTTCTTCGCGGGCGTGAACCTGAAGCGCGGCGGCGAGGGCCGCGAGGTGATCGTCACCAACAACAACAGCGCCAACACCACCGCGCACCCGGTGGACGGGCGCCGGATGAAGCCCAAGTTCCTGGGGGGCGCGGCCCCGGACGTGGAGGGTCAGGACCCGCGGAAGGCGCTCGCCAAGTGGCTCACGGCGGCGGACAACGCCGCGTTCCGCGAGACGATGGCGAACACCATCTGGGCGCACTTTTTCGGCCGCGGGATCGTCGACCCCGTTGACGACGTGCGCATCTCGAACCCGCCGAGCAACAAGGAGCTGCTGGAGGCCATCGGCCAGAAGCTCGCGGACTACAAGTTCGACCAGAAGAGGCTGGTTCGCGACATCTGCAACTCCCGCACGTACCAGCTGTCCGCGACCCCGAACGCGACCAACGAGCTGGACGAGATCTACTTCTCCCACTCCTACGTGCGCCGCCTGCGGGCCGAGGTGCTGCTCGACTCGATCACCCGCATCACCGGCACGGAAGACCGGTTCAACCTGTCCCCGCCGGGCACCCGCGCGGTGCAAATTCACACCGGCGAGGTGTCCAACTACTTCCTCACCACCTTCGGCCGCGCCCCCCGCGAGACCGCGTGCTCGTGCGAGGTGAACAAGGAGGCGAACCTCTCGCAGGCGCTGCACCTCGTCAACGGCGACACGATCACGAACAAGGTGGCGCAGGGCAAGCTGCTGCCGGCCCTGCTGGCCGAGAAGAAGACGCCCGAAGAGGTCATCGAGGAGATGTACTTGCGGGCGCTGTGCCGCAAACCGACCGAGCGCGAGAAGAAGGGGCTGGCCGGGATCGTGCGGCGCGAGACCGAGCCCGAGCGCCTGCGGGAGCTGGCCGAGGCGCAGCTCAAGACCGATGTCGTGTACCAGCGCGGCCAGGACCGGCTGAAGGCGCTCAGCGCGGACCTCGCGAAACTGCCCAAGGACTCGAAAGAGGCCGCGGCGCTCGCGAAGCAGATCGCCGCGCTCGAGCAGAACCATGCCGCCGCCCGCAAGCGGCTCGAGGCCGTCGCGGTGAACACCGTGTACGGCGACATCCTGTGGGGGCTGTTCAACTCCACCGAGTTCACCTTCAACCACTGATCACCGGGCGCCCCTTCGGGGCTGGCGCCGACCCTCGAACACGGCCCTCACGATGTCACTCATGGCAACGCGCATCTGTTACCTGTCCGCGCTCACCGTCGTGGCCTTCGGGCTGGCGCACGCGCAGCCGCCGAAAGGCGGCACGGCGGACCCGAAGGGCGAGGCGAAGAAGGCCGACGCGGTCACCTACAAGGACCACGTGCTGCCGATCCTGCGCAAGCACTGCCTGAACTGCCACAACGCGGACAAGGCGACGTCGGACTTTGACGTGTCCACGTACCAGGCGCTCATGACCGGCGGGGCCAGCGGTGCCGCGGTGAAGCCGGGGAACGTCGCGCAGAGCTCGCTGTACGGGGTGACGTCGCACGAACTGGAACCGAAGATGCCCCCGAAGGGGCCGAAGGTGTCCGACGCCGAACTCGCGATCCTCAAGAAGTGGATCGAGAACGGGGCGCCGGAAACCGCCGTGGGCGCCGCGAAGGTGGCCGGCCGCAAGGTGGAGATCGACCCGGTGGCCGTCACCAAAGGCAGGCCGGACGGCCCGCCGCCGATGCCGGTGGCGCTGCCCGCGCTGAAGCTGGCGAAGACCGAGCGCCCGGCCCCGGTCACCGCGCTGGCGGCCAGCCCGTGGGCCCCGCTCGTCGCCGTCGCCGGGCACGAGCGCGTGCTGCTGTACAACTCCGACACGCTCAAGCTCATCGGCGCGCTCGCGTTCCCGGAGCGCACGGTTCACGCCCTCAAGTTCAGCCGGAACGGGAAGTGGCTCCTCGCGGGCGGCGGGCGCGGCGGCTCGCAGGGCCGGGTGGTCGTGTGGGACGTCGCCACCGGCAAGCGCGTCACCGAGATCGGCGACGAGGCCGACGTGGTGCTCGCCGCCGACGTCAGCCCGGACCACAAGCTGGTCGCGCTCGGCGGCCCCGGCCGGCTGGTGAAGATTTACGACGTCGCGACCGGCGAGCTGAAGCGCAAGATCAAGAAGCACACCGACTGGGTGACCGCGCTGGAGTTCAGCCCGGACGGGGAGATGCTCGCGAGCGGCGACCGCAACGGCGGCGCTTACGTGTGGGAGCCGGGCACCGGCGGCATCGTGTTCACGCTCGGGGACCACAAGGACGCGGTCACGGCGCTGTCCTGGCGCGCCGACTCCCAGATGCTCGCGTCGTCGAGCGAAGACGGGCGCGTCATCCTGTGGTACGCGGAGGACGGGTTCCCGACGCGCACCATCACCGCACAGGCGGACCCGAAGGCGCCGAACGGCGTGCGCGGCAAGCAGCCGGGCGTGCTCGCGGTGCAGTACGCGCGCGACGGGCAACTGGTGACGTGCGGGCGCGACAACACGGCCCGCGTGTGGAAGGCCGGCGGCAGCCCGGCCGCGCGGCTCGAAGGCTTCACCGACCTGCCGGCGAAGGCCGCATTCGCCCACGACGGCTGGCGCGTGTTCGCCGGCGACTTCACCGGCACGGTCCGGGTGTGGGACGCGAAGGACAAGAAGCCGCTCGGCGAACTGACCACGAACCCGGACTGACGCCGGTCCGGTTCCATGCTACGAGTACACAGCGGCCCGCAGTT
>JBJSXS010000685.1:0-2794 GCA_046086545.1 Gemmata sp. | reverse complement strand
GGTTGGTGATCAGGTGGACCGCGGCGTCGGCCCCCGCGAGCGTCTTGGTGATCACGAAGTCGGTCGCGGCGAACCCGAGCAGGGTCAGCACCAGCACCTTCCCGCCCCACCCCGAGACGAGCTTGGCGAGCATCCCGATGGACCCCTGCCCGGCGTGCGAGCGCCCGCACACGTGCCAGTACACGGGCAGCGCGCCGAACAGCGTCACCAGCACCAGCACCACCGTCGCGAGCGGCGCCAGCAGGCCCGCGTTCTCGTACGCGATGGACGGCTGGTACCCGAGCGTGGAAAAGTAGTCCACGCCGGTCAGGCACATGACCCACAGCCAGAACGACTGGTGGTGCGGGTGCTGCCCGTGGTCCGGGGCCGGGGCCGGTTGCGTGCTCATGCGGGGTCCGAGGTTGCCGCCCGGCGGGCCGCGCACCGAGCGCGGGCCGACCGGCGGTGCAGCGCAAGATAGCCGTTCGGGGGTCGGTGTCCACACCGCCGTGCCCCCGTCGCGCGGGCGCACCTTGATCTCGTTTGACTTTTGTGGGCCGGTGTGCGAAATTGGTGGAAAACGCAAGAATCCCGCTACAGAACGCGCCGCACCCGCCGGGCACGTTCAAGCCTTGGCCCGTCCCTGACCGCTCAGGGCGGCGATCAGGCGTCCTCCGCGCCAACTGACCGGCCCACCCCTGTCGTCATCTCCGACACTCGCGTGCGTTCTTCGCACCCACAAGGGCGAACTTGGTCGCGCACTTCGCGGTGCTCGAGTTGCCGGTGCCTGTTTTTTCTGCCGCCACATTGTCAGCCCCGAAAGTGCAACCAGCGACGGGCGGCCACTGCCCCCGAGTCGTACCCTCGGGCGCGTGGCCCAGTGCTGCAACTCCCTGGTCGCACACCGGATGCGCCGGCGCCCAAGGCCCGGTGCGACCACCTCTCTGACGGTGGGAAAGGGCACGGTTGGCCGCTACACGCGGCCTTGCCTTCGCGGTCCCGGGCGCGGACAATTGCGTGCGACTGCACCCCTTCCGGTGTGCGGGCCTGCGGGGGCAGAGCATGACGAGGGCGGTTTCTGGTTTGACCGGGTTGCTGCTCGTCGGAGCGATGGTAGCGGGGCGGGCAGCGGGCGACGGCCCGGTCACCCCAGCGAAGCCGCCCGCGAGCACCGGCGCCTCCACCGAACCGGACCGGCGCAAGTACACCTCTTACGACTACACCGAGGCGGGCAAGGCCCTACGGCTGACCGTGCCCGACGGGTTGCCCGTGGTGCGCGGCGTCCTCGTCGTCGGGCCGTGGTCCGGCGGCGACTCGCGCGACCTGCACCGCGAGGTCTGGTACCGCGAATTCCTGCACCTGCACGGCTTCGCGTTCCTGGGCGCCGAGGGGCTGAACGCGCGCGGCGAAAACTTCAAGCTGATGCAGAACGCCCTCAAGCAGTTCGCGGCCGACGCCAAGCGCCCGGAGTTGGTACACGCGCCGTACGTGGCGACCGGCTTCTCGGCCGGCGGCGGGTTCGCCAACCGACTGCTTCTCGAAGCGCCTGACAAGGTGATCGCCGCGGTCCTCGTCGGCTCGCGCCCGAACCTGACCGGGGCGTCGCTCACGGCCGCACACCTGGGCGCGCCGGTGCTCATCATCAACGGCGAACACGAAGACAACGGGATGGCCGCCGCCGTCGAACCGGTGCTCAAGGAGTTCCGCCCGAAAGGCGCGCCGTGGGGCTGGGTGGCGGCCCCCGGACTCGGGCACGAGCGCGACGGGCAGGAGGTGCTGGCCGTGCCGATGCTGGCCGCCGCCGTTCGGCTCCGGTACCCGACCGATGGCGACGTGCGGAAGGGGCCGGTGGGGCTCAAGCCCGTTGACCCCACGACCGGGTGGCTCGCCGACAACACCACCTGGCAGGGCCCGCTCGCGACCGTCGCGCCGCACGCGCGGTTCAAAGGCGACACCGCCAAGTCGAGCTACTTGCCGAACGAAGACCTCGCGTTCATCTACCGCGCGTACGCGACGCGGAGCCGACCCCTCATGATCCGCTCGCCGCGCAACACCGCCGATAGCGCCCGGGAACTGGTGTGGGACGCCGGGGGCAGCGTCACCGTTCGCGTGGACGACGCCCGGTTCGCCGGCTGGACGAAGCTCGAACTGTTCGACGGGGCGGTGCAGGTGGGCGAGCGCACGAGGGGGCCGGCGGAGTTCACCGTGCGGGACCTGAAGCCGGGCTACCACGCCCTCTCGGTGCTGGGCACCGACGCCGCGGGCGCCGTCCGCACGTCCGACCCGGTGCTGGTCGTCGTGCGCAAGTAGCGGCACCGGCGCGGCGCTCATTTCGCGCGGAGGTCGTAGCAGCACACGCCGTCGCCGCCGCGCACGAACAGCCGCCCGTCGGCAATCGGGTAGACGACGGGCTGCGAGCTGTACGCCGTGGTGTCCACGTGCGGATGCCCGGGTCGGCAAGTGCACCGCCCACGGCCGGCACAAGTGGCGGCTCGTGTAGACCGAGCCGAGGAGAAGAAGCCCGCCCGGTTCGACGCGGAGGGAGTGCCAGGCTTGCAGGTCATAGGTCACCTGCTGGCTCAATGCCCCAGCGCTGCCGGCAAGAAGCCGAGGCCCGGTCGAAGCAGATCGACGAAGGCGACGCCGCGCCGCGGGCCAACTCGTTCGAGACGTAGGCGCGGGCCGGCGTCAAATCCCCGCGAGGCGCTCCTTCGAGTCGCCGAACTCCTTCAACTCCAGCCCCATCTTGTCCATCAGGGCGAGGTACAGCGAGCAGAGCTTGCGCTTGTCGTTGCCGGCCTTCAGGTAGTCGAGC
>JBJSXS010000684.1:0-2539 GCA_046086545.1 Gemmata sp. | reverse complement strand
CCGCGCCGCGCCGCCCGCCGGCTGCGAACGAACCGGTTCGGCCGGTCGCGCTCGAGCAGCCCGTGCCGGCCGCGACGGACACGCTCGACCTCGGGGTCGCGCTGCGGCTCGCCGGCGTGGCCAACCCCACCATCGAACTGGCGCGCGAGACGGTGCGCGGGGCGCTCGCGGATCAACTCGCGGCCCGCGCGCTCCTGCTGCCGAGTGTGAACGTCGGCGCCAACTACCGGCTGCACCGCGGAACCCTGCTGGCCCCGCAGGGGTTCGTGCGCGACGTGAACTTACAAAGTGCCTATCTCGGGGCCGGGGCGGGCGTGACCGGCGGCGGGACCGCGGCCGTTCCCGGCGTGCGGCTGTTCAGCCACCTGGGCGACGCGGCGTACGAGCCGCTCGCGGCCCGTCAGCGCGTGACCGTGCGCCGGTCGGAAGCGCTGGCCGTGCAGAACGAGACGCTGCTCGCGGTCGCGTCCGCGTACCTGGAACTGGTCGGCGCCGAGGCCCGGCTCGATATTCTGCGGCAGGGCGAAACCGACCTCGCGGAACTCGCGCGGCTGACCGCCGCTTACGCGAAGGCGGGGCAGGGGCGGCAGGCCGACGCCCACCGCGCGGCCGCCAACATGAACCTCCTTCAGCGCGACCTGCGCCGCGCCGAAGAGGAGGCCGCGGTCGCGTCCGCGCGGCTGTGCCGGCTGCTGAGTCTCGACCCGTCAGTGCGGCTCCGCACCCCGGATGGGAGCGTTCAGCCGGTACGCCTGATCCCCGAAGACGCGGAGGTGGAGAGCCTGATTGCGACCGCGCTCCGGGCGCGGCCGGAGGTCAGCGCACGGGCCGCCGCGATTGCCGAGGCGCAGACCCGCGGGCGGCAGGAGCGGGTGCGCCCGTGGCTGCCGACCGTGTCCGTCGGGTACAGCTTCGGCGGGTTCGGCGGCAACCTCACGGACGGCGGGTTCGGCGCGCTGCGCGACCGCGGCGAGTTCAACGCCACCGCCGTGTGGACCGTGCAGAACCTCGGGTTCGGTACCCGCGCGCGGGTGCACGCCGCGGACGCGACCGTCGGGGCCGCGGTCGCCGAGTACGACCGCGCGGCGAACCGCGCCCGCCGCGAGGTGGCCGAGGCGCTCGCGGACGCGCGGGCCGCCGCGACGCAAATCAGCACCGCAGGGGCCGCGCTCGCGGTGGCGGAAGAGGGGTTCAAACTGGAGCAGGACCGCATTAAACAGGGGCCGGGCCGCCCGCTCGAAGCGCTCGACAGCTTCCGCCAGCTGCTCGAGTCGCGCCAGGAGTTACTGCGGGCGACGGTCGCGTTCGACGTGGCCCAGTTCCGGCTGTTCGTCGCGGCCGGCAACACACCGACGCGGTGACCGACATTACGCCCCGCGCGGCAGCACGACGCGTGCGCGAGGCCCCGCCCCGGGGGTCCGCTCTGCAGCCCGGAGGAGCGGTGCCGTGCCCGAACCGCGCATCGCGTTCTCGCCCCCACCCGCGACGATCTTTTCGTGGTCTACGACGTCCCCGCGCCGGAGGAGCGCGAGTGGTCCGTCACGCGCGCGGGCCGCGGCGCGCCGGTCACCACGTTGTCGGGGCCGCTGACGCGCAAGGGCGTGATGCGCACCGACGTGGTGGGCCGGTGGGCCGGCGTAACGGACCTTCCGGCCCCACCGAGTGGGCGTACAATTAGTGGGTTGGTGTACGCCCGAACCCGTGCCCGGGAGCCGGACCGATGCCGAAGTTCCAACTCACCAGCCAGTACGCGCCGGCCGGGGACCAGCCCAAAGCGATCGAGCAGCTCACCCACGGGTTCGCCAGCGGCAAGAAGGTGCAGGTGCTGCTCGGCGCGACGGGCACGGGGAAGACGTTCACCGCGTCGTGCGTGATCGAGAGGTTGCAGAAGCCCACCCTCGTTCTGGCGCACAACAAGACGCTCGCGGCGCAGCTGTACAAGGAGTTCAAGGGGTTCTTCAAGAACAACGCGGTCCACTACTTCGTCAGCTATTACGACTACTACCAGCCCGAGGCGTACATCCCGCAGCGGGACATCTACATCGAGAAGGACTCCTCGATCAACGAGAACATCGACCGGCTGCGGCTCGCGGCGACCTCTGCACTCGTGAGCCGCGAGGACGTCATCATCGTTGCCAGCGTGTCGTGCATCTACGGCCTCGGCAGCCCGTCCGACTACAAGCGGATGATGGTGTACGTCCGCAAGGGCGAGACCCTCGAGCGGGACGCCACGCTCCTGCGCCTGATCGACATCCAGTACAAGCGGAACGACATCGCGTTCGAGCGCGGCACGGTGCGCGTGCGCGGCGACACCATCGACGTGTGGCCCGCGAGCGAGGAGTTCGCGTACCGCATCGAGCTGTTCGGCGACGACGTGGAGGCGCTCAGCGTCATTCACCCCCTCACCGGCGAGCCGGTGCGCCAGCTGGACGACCTGTACATCTACCCGGCGAAGCACTTCGTCACGCCCGAGGAGCGCGTGCAGACCGCCATCGCGGGCATCGAGGCGGAGCTGGCGGCGCGCCTGGAGCAGTTCAAG
>JBJSXS010000683.1:0-2853 GCA_046086545.1 Gemmata sp. | reverse complement strand
CAGCACCGCGAGTACGCGCCCGGCGACGACGTGAAGCACATCGACTGGAGCGTGTACGCGCGCACCAAGCGGTACTTCATGAAGCAGTACGAGCAGGAGACGAACCTCGTCGCGTGGCTCGTCGTCGACGCCAGCGAGTCGATGAACTACGCGTCGGGCGCCCGCTCCAAGTACGACCTCGCCTGCACCGCGGCCGCCGCGATGGCGCACCTCGTGCTCCAGCAGGCCGACACCGCGGGGCTCAGCCTGGTCGCCGACGGGGTGCGCGCGTTCCTGCGCCCGTCGGGTCAGATGAACCAGTTGCGCGAGGCGTGCCGCGTGATGGCGAGCGGGCCGTTCGCGGGGCCGGGCGGGGTCGCGCGCGGCGTGGACGAACTCGCCGGGCGCACCGGGCGCCGCGGGGTCGTGTTCCTGTTCAGCGACCTGCTGGACGACGTGCCCGACATCCTCGCCGGGCTTCAGCACCTGCGGTACCACAAGCACGAGGTGGTTCTGTTCCACACGCTCGACGCGGCCGAACTCGACTTCCCGTTTCGCCACACCACCCTGTTCCGCGGGCTGGAGGGAATGCCCGAAATCCTCACCGACCCGGCCGGCATCCGCGAGAGCTACCTCACGGCACTGCACGCGCACATCGAATCGATAGAGGCCGGGTGCCGGCGGCTCGAAATTGACTACGTGCGGCTGCGCACCGACGGCGACCTCGGGCACGACCTCGCAACGTACCTCCAGAAGCGGCACGGGCGGTAGCGGCACGGCGGGCTCACTGCCACCGCGCGAACGGCACCGGCAGCAGGAACGCGTGCTGCTCGAACAGGCCCGACACGCCGCCCCACCCGAGGTGCTGCGAGAGCCACACCGCGACCACATACGCCATCACGACGGGGACCACCGCGACCCGCCCGGCCCACCGGAGCGGCCAGAACCGCGGCTCGGGGCGCCGGGCGCCGCGCGCGTACGCCCACCCGCCCAGCACCCGTGCCGGGAATATGAACAGCAGGAAGAACAGCCCTTCGATGAACACCAGGTCGCGCGGGATCAACTCGATCTTCAGCAGGTACAGCGGCGTCGCGAACAGCAGGTGAACCCACAGCGCGAGCGCGAACGCGAGCGGCGCCCGGCGGTACACCTGCCGGAGCTTCCGCACCTCGACGAACGCCCGAAACCGCCGCGTGCGGGCGAACCGCACCTGCATGAACGGGACGTACAGCACGACAACCGCGAACAGCGCCGCGCCGAGCAGTCCCGGCCCCCAGAACTTGTGCCCGAGCCCGAGCAGCAGCAGCGGAGGCGCGAGCCACATCAGGGCGCCGACGAACCCGCGCAGGCCGAGCCAGAAGTAGTACGGCAGCCGCAGCCCGACGACGACGGCCCACACGCGGTCGCGGGCCTCGGTGTACATCCCGCCCCGCGCCGCGCGGCACGCGAGCCACGGGACGTTGATCGGGTTCAGGAAGTGCCGGACGCGGCCGCCCCACATCAGCGCGCCGACCGCGTGCAGCACGAACACGGCCGCGAGCACTAGCAGCACGAGCTCCCACGCAGGGGCGATCCACCCGTCGGGGTCGATGACGCGGGCCGCTTCCGCCTCGACCGACAGGAGCGACAGCGGCAGCCACACGCACCAGCACATCAGGACGGTGCCGCAGAAGCGCATGGCGCCGCGCACGCCGATGAACCCGTCGCGGATGCGCCCGGTGCGCGCGACCCGCCCACTCGCTTCCAGCAGGTAGCCGAGGACGAGGAACTGCCCGAGCGGGACCGCGGCCAGCACCGACAGGCCCAAAAACAGCGCGCCGGCTCCGAAGCACCACTCGATGACGCCGTGCCCAAAATCCGCGTCCCGCAACAGCGGGTCGCGCGGCGGCGCGACCGGAACGACCTTCTCGAACTCGGGTTCGAGCAGCGGCGGCGCGACGGGAATGGCGGGGGCGGGCATGGCAGGGGTCGCGTCCAAGATGCGGTACGCGAATCTTACCACGGAGCGGGCCTCGCGGTTTCGTGAAACGCCCCGCCGCACCGCCGGGTATGCTGGTACAGTCCCTCCCGCGGAAGCGTTCTCATGTGGGGCCGGAACATACTGTTCGTCGGGGTTGTGGGCGGCGCCCTGTTCGCGCTGTGGGCGAGCCTGTTCCCCCTGTCCACCGGCGCGCGGCGGTTGAAGTTCGACGGGTCGCAGGCGCTGACGCCCGACTTCCGCACGGTTGTTCGGCACCTGGATGACTCCTTTCGGGCGGAGTGGGCCGGGAAGGAGCTCCGGCCCGCCGGCCGCGCCGACGACCTGACCGTCGCGCGGCGGCTCTCGCTCGCCCTGACCGGCAGCGTGCCGTCGCTCGAAGAGATTCGGCAGTTCGAGCAGCAGCCCCCCGAAACGCGGCTCGACGGGTGGGCGAGTCACCTGCTCCGCGACCGGCGGCACTCGGACTACTTCGCCGAGCGGCTCGCGCGAGCCTACGTGGGCCACGAGGACGGCCCGCTCATCGCGTACCGCAAGCGCCGGTTCGTTTCGTGGCTCGGCGACGAGCTGCACCGGAACGCCGCGTACGGCTCCCTGGTCGGCCAGATGGTTTCCGCGCAGGGGCTGAACACCGACACGCCAGGGGTCAACTTCATCGCGGCGACCTACGACGAGAACCGCAAGGGACCGGACCCGGAGAAGCTCGCGGTCCGCGTGTCGCGCGCGTTCCTCGGGCTGCGCATCGACTGCGCGCAGTGCCACGACCACTTCCTGGAGCCCGCGTGGAAGCAGCGGCACTTCCAGGCGCTCGCCGCGTTCTTCGGGCAGACGAGGCACGCGGTCACGAACGTACACGACACGAACAGGGGCGAGTACCGGTTCGAGGACCGCGTGCT
>JBJSXS010000682.1:0-3605 GCA_046086545.1 Gemmata sp. | reverse complement strand
CCGCTCCCTCCCGGTCGCGGCTCGCTCGTTGGCGCGAGTCCGAACGCGTCACTTCTTCTTGCAGTAGCTCAGCGCGAGGACCGCGAACGCGGTGGCGAGGGCCGGCTCGCTCTCGAGGAACGCGCGGGTGCCGACCCAGCTCCCGTTCTCCTTCTGCTTCTTCTTCAACTCGTCGAACAGCTCCTGCCGCCAGTCGTGCTCGGCGCCCTTCGCGTCCCTGAACTTGTCCTCGCCCAGCGCGTCCATCGCCTTCGCGAAGGTGTGGTAGTAGTAGAAGAGGCCCGAGTCCTTTTCTTTCAACCCCGGGTTCTCCGACACCGTGTAATTCTTGCGGATCCAGTCCACCGCGGCCCTCACCCGCGCGTCGTCCTTGCTGACCCCGGCGTAGAGGAAGCTCTTGAGGCCGGCGTAGGTCATGCCGCCCTCGCTGCGGAGCCCGCCGTCGGCGGTGCGCTTGTCGCTCTTCGGGTCGTTCTGGGCCGACAGGTTGTACACGAACCCGCCCTTGTCGCCGTCGCTCGCCTTCTTGGCGAACGGCTGGTCGTTGAACTCGCCCGGCAGGTTCTGGCTGCGGCTGATGTACTTGAGCGCGTTCTTGATGGCCGGGTCGTCCTTGGGCACCCCGGCGGCGAGCAGCGCCTCGACCATGAAGTGGGTGTTGGACATGTCCGGGCCGCCGCGGCCGCCCGGCCTGTCGTACCCGGCCCCGCCGAAGTTCGCGTCCTTCTCGGTCAGCCCCTCGTTGTACTGCAGCCCCTTCACGTACTTGCCCGCGGCCTCGATCACCTTGTCGTACTTGCCGCCCGCGTTCACCTCCTTGAACGCGACCAGGGCGAGGCACGTCATGTAGTTCGACATGCCCTTGGCGTACACCCCGCCGTCCTTCTGCACGTTCGTCTCGAGGTACTTGATGGCCCTCGCGACGACCGGGTTGTCGCCGGGCACGCCGTTCCGCGCGAGCGCCGCCGCGATGAGCGCGGTGAGGCCGGGCTCGGCCTGCGGGCTGTCGAAGAAGTTGCCCCCTTCCTTCTGCGCTCCCTTGAAGAACGCGAGCGCGTTGTCCACGACGGCCTTCATGTCGTCGGCGCTGGGCGCCCCGAAGGTGAGCCGCGGGAACGCGAGCGCGGCCGGTGCGACGGCCGCGACCTTCAGCCACTGACGGCGGTTCAGTTCGGACATGCGCAGAGCCCTCGGCATTGGGTGGAGCGAAGAGCGGGCGTGACTACGCTCCACCTTACGCGCCAGGCGCGAGGGGGGGAATGGACAATCGCTGACCACGCGAGGGCGGCGGGTGACCACCCTTCGGCCTCAGACGCTCAGCATCCTGACGCGCGAGGCCACGTCCCACTTCCCCACCACCTTGCCGCCCTCGGCAATCAGGACGTGGTTGTGGAGCGCGACCGTGGGGCAGATGTGGCCCGGCAGTGCGTACACCAGATCGCCCGGTTTGTACGCGCCCGCCCCCGCGGTCTCCACAATAAGGTGCTCCTCGTTGTGACCGACCGTCTTGTACTCGGGGAAGTCGAGCAGCGTGACCCGCTTCTCCAGCACCGGGTCGGCGGCGACCGACTTGTTGCCCAGGTCGAGCGTCACGCGGTTCGCGGTCGGCCGGCTCACCACGCGCGTTACCAGCACCGCGGCCGGGGTGATGCCGGCCAGGTCGGCGTACTTCGGGCCGTAGCCGGCGTCGTGGAGGACGAAGGTGCCCGGCGAGCACTCGACGCCGGGCACGTCGGTCATCGCGGCGTACACCGGGAAGCTCGGGGTTCCGCCGCACACCAGGCGCGGCACGCGAGCGCCCTGCGCCTCGGCCCGGGCGCGCAGGGCGAGCACCGGCCGGATGAACTCGCGAACCGCGGCCTCGCGCGCGGCGCGGTCGGGCTGGTTGTTGTGGCCGTCGTAGAGCTGGAACCCTTCGGGGCGCAACCCCGGGAGCGCCCCTGCGAGTTCGTAGAGGGCGAGCGCGTCGGGGCCGACCGCGATCCCGGTGCGGTGCTGGCCCACGTCGAGGTCGAGCACCACCCCGATCTCGGCACCCGCGGCGCGCGTCGCGGCGGAGAGGTCCCGGGCCATCGCCGGGTCGTCGATCAGCGCGGAGAAGGTCGTCCGCGGATACGTGCGAACGAGCTGCACCGCGCGCCCGATGTTCGGGCCGACCAGCGGGTACGCGATGAGAACGTCCGGCGCGCCCGCGGCCGCGAGCATTTCGGCCTCCGCGATGGTCGCGCACTTGTGCTTGGTGACCCCGGCTTCCAGCAGGAGCCTCACAATCTCGACGGTCTTGTGCGTCTTCACGTGCGGGCGCAGTCGGGCCGGGGTGCCGGCCATTTCGATCACGCGCTTGATGTTGTTGCGGATCAGCTCGGGGAAGAACACCAGCGACGGGCTGAACACGGTCGCGGCGTCGGAGAGCGCGTATGCCGGGTGCATGGGTGAGCGTGCCTCGGAGGGTGGAGTTGAGGTGAGGATAGCAAGTGGGGGTGCGAAACGCTCGCGTGAACCTCGCGGCGCGGGGTGCCCTCGTTTCTATAATCGTCGGCACGCACCGGCCGGGATGAACCCGGCCGCGCGCTTTCAGCCTTCCGGAGAACGACCATGGCCGACGCGATTACGACCCGGGCGAGGAACTACGCCGAGTGGTACCTGGACATCGTCAAGCACGCCGGGCTCGCGGACAACTCCGACGTGCGCGGGTGCATGGTCATCAAGCCCACCGGGTACGCGCTGTGGGAGAAGATGCAGCGCGCCCTCGACAAGCTGTTCAAGGACACCGGGCACGTCAACGCGTACTTCCCCCTCTTCATCCCCATGAGCTACCTCGCGAAAGAGGAGCAGATGGCGGAGGGGTTCGCGAAAGAGTGCGCGGTGGTCACACACTACCGCCTCAAGGCCGAACCCGGGAAGCCCCTGCACGTCGATCCCGCCGCGGAACTCGAAGAGCCGCTCATCATCCGGCCCACGTCCGAAACGATCATCTGGAACACCTACAAGAAGTGGATTCAGAGCTACCGCGACCTTCCCCTGCTGGTGAACCAGTGGGCGAACGTCGTGCGTTGGGAGATGCGTACGCGGCTCTTCCTGCGCACCGCGGAGTTCCTGTGGCAAGAGGGCCACACGGCGCACGCGACCGCGAAGGAGGCCGAAGAGGAAACGCTGCAGATGGTTCGCGTGTACCAGAAGTTCGCGGAAGAGTGGATGGCGATGCCCGTTTTCGTCGGACCCAAGACGGAGGGCCAGAAGTTCCCCGGCGCGATCTACACCCTTTGCATCGAAGCGATGATGCAGGACGGCAAGGCGCTGCAAGCCGGCACCTCGCACTTCCTCGGCCAGAACTTCGCGAAAGCGTTCGACGTGACCTTCAAGGACCAGAGCAACAAGGAAGAGTTCGCGTGGGCGACCAGTTGGGGCGTGAGTACGCGTCTCATCGGCGGCCTCATCATGACGCACTCGGACGACAACGGCCTCGTGGTCCCTCCCCGGCTCGCGCCCACGCACGTCGTCATTTGCCCTCTGGGAAGGAGCGACGCCGAGCGCGGGCCTTCGGTTGCCGCGGCGGAAAAGCTCGCGGCGGAGCTCAAGGCGCTCCCGCGCGACGACTTCTTCGG
>JBJSXS010000681.1:0-5325 GCA_046086545.1 Gemmata sp. | reverse complement strand
GGTGCTGCACCAGCGCCGCGCCAACGCGGACGGGCTGGTCAGCACCACCGCGCACGAGATCGACCTGCTGGAGTCCGAGCGCGAGGTGCTGGTGGCCCAACTGGCCGACAAGACGCCGCGGCCGCCCCAGGATCAGGAGTTCGTCAAGCAGTTCGTAGCCGGCAGCCCGCGCGTGGTGGAGGCGAAGCGGAAACTCAAGGTGGCCGAGGAGTTCCTGAAGAGCGAGGAGGACAAGGCCACCGACCCGGACAAGGACGAGGGCATCCTGAAGCTGCGGGCCGACGTGCAGAAGCTGCGGGCCGAGACCGACGCGGTCGAGAAGACCGTGGGGGCCGAAGCGGAGGCGCAGGGCCGGGTCGTGGAGCGGGTCAAGAAGGGGCAGCGGGTGGCCGAGCTCAACACCCTCATCGACGTGGCCAAGAAGAAGCGCGACCGGTTCCTCCAGGAGCGGGACGCGCTCGCGAAGGTGATCGGCAGCACCGCCGGCGGCGCGGTCAACGTGGACGCCATGAAGAAGGCGCTCCAGCCCCAGCGCGACATGGCCGACAAGGTCCAGACCCAACTCATCCAGTTGCGCATCGACGCGGGCCAGGAGCGCCGCGCGAGCCAGCGCGGCGCGGTGGACGTGATCCCCAACAACAACCGCAACAAGAAGCTGGCCCTGTCGGCCGTCAGCGGGATCGGGTGCTTTTTCGCCGTGGTGCTGCTGGTCTCGTTCCTGGAGTGGCGCACCCGCCGGGTGGACGGCGTCGATCAGGTGGTCAACGAGCTGGGCATGCGGGTGATCGGTACCGTGCCCGCGTTCCCCAACCGGGCCAGCCTGCAGGCCGCGACCGAAGCCGGGGGGGGCAACTGGCGGTTCGTCCTCAACGAGAGCATCAACTCCACGCGCACCATGCTGCTGCACACCGCGAGAGCGCAGTCGATGCAGGTCGTCATGGTGACCAGCGCGACCCAGGGCGAGGGCAAAACCTCGCTCGCGAGCCAGCTCGCGACCAGCATGGCCACCGCCGGGATGCGCACCCTGTTGGTGGACTGCGACCTGCGGAACCCGTCGGTGATGAAGCTGTTCGAGCTCCCGCTCACCCCTGGCGTGTCGGAGGTGCTCCGGCAGGAAGTGGACGCGAGCGAAGCCGTCCAGGCCACCGCGGTGCCGAACCTGTGGGTGATCCCGGCCGGCCAGTGCTCGAACGCGACCATCGCCGCGCTCGCGCAGGGGCACCCGCTCGAAACACTGTTCAACCGGCTCCGCGGGCAGTTCGACTTCGTGATCGTGGACTCGTGCCCGGTGCTGCCGGTCGCCGACGCGCTGCTCATCGGCCAGCACGTGGACGGCGTCGTGTTCTCCATCATGCAGGACATCAGCCAGTTGCCGAAGGTGATCACCGCGTCGGAGAAGCTGACGCAGCTGAACGTGCCGCTGGTGGGCGCCGTGGTGAACGGCATCAAGCAGGACATCTACTCCTACGGTTACAACTACGTGAAGCAGTTGCCCGCATGAGCGCTCACACGCCGCCCGCCCGCCCGGCCCACGCGCCCGGCGGGGCCGCCCTCCGCAGGTGGCTCGTCGTCGGGGCCGCCGTTGTCGGGCTGGCCGTCGCCGCGGTCGTCGAGGGGCGGTGGACCAACCGGTGGGGGGCGTCCGCGGAGCTGCAAGAGGTCACCGCCCGGCTGGGCGGCGTGCCGGCGGTGTTCGGCGACTGGACCGGCGAGAACGTGCCGCTCGATGAGAAGGTGCTGCGCGTGGCCGAGGCCACAGGGTACGTGCAGCGGAACTACACGAGCCGAAAGAACGGCTCCCAGTTGACCGTGCTGCTCCTGTGCGGCCCGAGCGGCCCCATCGGGGCGCACACGCCGGAGGTGTGCTACGCCGGCAACGGGTTCGCCATGCTCGGCGAGGCCGACAAGAGGGCCCTCGCCCTGCCGAACCAGAGCCCGGTGACGTACTGGTCCGGGCGGTTCGAGAAGAAGGCGCCGCCCAGCACCCTGCGGGTCTGCTGGATGTGGGGCAACGACGGGGACTGGGAGGCGTCCGACAACGCCCGGTTCGGCTTGCGGGCGTCGCTGTACAAGCTGTACGTTGTTCGTAACGAGCCGGAGCCGCCCGACTCCGCCCGCGACCCGGTTGCCGAGTTCCTGACCGCGTTTTTGCCCGAGGTGAAGAAGGCGCTGGCCCCGCGCCCGACCGCCGCGAACTGATCGCGCCGAGCGCGGGTCAGCCGCCCCCGACGACCCAGCCGTCCCGAAGCCGGAGAACGGATTCCGTATGAGCGCTGTGCCGACGCACCCGCCGACACCCGCGCCGCCCGCCGACCGCGAGCCGTGGCCGGAGATCGACCGCCTGCCGGCGGACACGGTCCTGGACATCCCCGCGTACCTGGGCTGGTACGCCGCCGCCAAGACCGCGTTCGACTACGCCGCCGCGCTCGCCATGCTGCCGCTCGCGCTGGTGCTGATGGCCTTCGCCGGCGTCGCCGTAAAACTCACCTCGCCCGGCCCGGTGTTCTACACCCAGACCCGCGTCGGGCTGAACGGCCGTAAGTACAAGATCATCAAGATCCGCACCATGCGGCTCAACTGCGAGGCCACGTCCGGCATCCAGTGGTCGCAACAGGGCGACCCCCGCGTGACCCGCCTCGGCAAGTTCCTGCGCGCCAGCCACATCGACGAGCTGCCCCAGCTGTTCAACGTGCTCCTGGGCCAGATGAGCCTCGTCGGCCCGCGCCCGGAGCGGCCCGAAGTGATCCAGGCGAAGGGGCTTAACCAGCTGGTCCCGGGGTACCGGCACCGGCTCCGCGTGAAGCCCGGCGTGACCGGCCTCGCACAGTGCCAGCTGCCGGCCGACACCGACGTGACCAGCGTGCGGTACAAGGTGGTGTACGACCTGTACTACGTCGAGAACTACAGCCTGCTGCTCGACCTGCGGCTGATCGCGGCGACCCTGTTCCGCGCGTGCGGGGCCGGCCCCACGACGCTCCGCCGGCTGTTCCTGCTGCCGAGCGGCCGCACCGTGGCCACCGGGTTCCTGGCCAACGTGGTGCGGCCCACCGGCACCCAGCCCGTCGCCGTACTCCAGCCGGCCTAGCGGTGGATCTTCTGCCCTCTCCCCTTGCGGGCGGGGGCGCTGGGTTCGGCTTGATCAGCGAAGCTCTTTCAAACGAGTGCGTTCACCGCTCACCCGGCTCGCAAAGCCTGGCCGCCCTTTCCCGCCACGGGTGAGGGCAAGAGAACCCTCTGGTGTGCCCCGCGTGGGTCCGTCACTTCCGACCGTTCTGTACCTCACGCACCGCGTCCCGTACCCGCCGGACAAGGGCGACCGCATCCGCACGTACCACCTGCTGAGGCAGATGGCGAAGCGCGGCCGCGTGTGGCTCGGGTGCCTCGCGGACGAACCCGTTCCGCCCGAAACGCTCGCCGCGCTCACCGGCCTGTGCGAGCGGTTCGCGCTCGTGCCCGTCGGGAGCCGCTCGCGGTGGCTCCGGGCCGGGGCCAGCCTCGCAACCGGCGGGAGCATGTCCGAAGGGCTGTTCCGCTCGAAGCGCCTCGCGCAAACGCTCCGCAAATGGTCCGCGGAAACGAAGTTCGACGCGGTCGTCACGTCGTCGTCGGCGCTCGCGCCGTACCTGCAAAGCATTGCGCCCAAAGACGTTCCCGCGGTCGTGGACCTGATCGACGTGGACAGCCAGAAGTGGCTCGACTTCGCCGCCGCGAGCCGCCCGCCGAAGAAGTGGCTGTACCGGCTCGAGGCCGCCCGCGTCCGCAAGCTGGAGAAATCGCTCGCGGGGACGGTGCGGGCGGCGGCCGTGGTGAGCCGGGCGGAAGCGCAGGTTTACGATTCGTTCACACACGTTGGCGCCGCAACCGTAGCAACCAACGGCGTGGACCTCGACTATTTCGCTCCGGTCGCGTGCGAGGAGCAGTTGGCGTGCGCGTTCGTCGGGGCGCTCGACTACCTGCCGAACGTGGACGCCGCGGTGTGGTTCGCGCGCGACATCTGGCCCGCGATCCGGGCGCAGTTCCCCGCGGCGGAGTTCCGCATCATCGGGCGCAAGCCGGCGCCGGCGGTCCGGGCGCTCGCCTCGCTCCCCGGCGTCAACCTCGTCGGGCAAGTGCCCGACGTGCGGCCGTTCGTCGCGTCTTCGAGCGTTGTCGTGGTGCCGCTGCGACTCGCCCGCGGGGTGCAGAACAAGGTTCTGGAAGCGATGGCGATGGCGAAGGCGGTGGTGGCCGCCCCGCCGTCGCTGGCCGCTCTGAACACCGAGCCGGGCGTGCACCTGCTCGCGGCCGCCGGCCCGCGGGACTGGGTCAGCGGCGTGTCCGAGCTGTTCCACGACGCTAAGGCCCGGCGCGAAATCGGAGCCGCGGCGCGAAAATATGTGGAGCAGCACCACCACTGGGAACGCTGTTTGCAACCGCTCCTGGACGCGATCTTCCTGACCCGGGCCTTGAACATCTGATCGGCTTCGCGCGGCCCCCCCTCGAAATGTCCGCGCGGAGCGATCCTAACTACACTGAGCCAACCTCCCACCGTGGACATCGCCGACGCCCTTAACACCCCGTTCCCACCGTTGTCCGATTCACTCGAACCGGTGCACCCACTCGCACCGCCCGGGCCGACCGTGGTGCTGGACGCGCGCGTCGTCACCGGCGCCGGCGGCGGCCCCGAGAAGACTATCCTGAACTCGCCGCGGTTCCTCGACCCGCTCGGGTACCGGATGGTGTGCGCGTACATGCACCCGCCCGGCGACCCCGGGTTCGAGGTGCTCACGCGGCAGGCCGCGAAGTGGGCCGCGCCGCTGGTGTCCGTCCCTGACCGTGGGGCGTGGGACTGGCGGGTGGTCACGCAAATGCTGGCGGTGTGCAAGCGCGAGAAGGTGACCGTGTGGCACGGGCACGACTACAAGACGAACGCGCTGGGCCTGCTGCTGCGGCGCCTGTGGCCGATGCGCCTGGTGACCACGGTCCACGGGTGGGTACAGCACACCCGCCGCACCCACCTCTATTACCGCATTGACCAGCTCTGCCTCCCGCGGTACGAGCGGGTGCTGTGCGTGTCGGACGACCTGCTCGACGCGTGCCTCGCGGCCGGCGTGCCCGCGCGCAACTGCGTGCTGCTGGAGAACGGCATCGACGCGGTCGAGTACACGCGCCGCCAGGGCGCCGCCGAGGCCAAGGCCGCGCTCGGGCTGCCAGCCGAGGGGCTGCTGATCGGCGCGGTCGGCCGGCTGTCGGCGGAGAAAGGTTTCGACTTCCTGATCCGCGGCCTGCACGCCCTCGTGTCGCGGGGCCTCGACGCGCGCCTCGTGATCGTGGGCGAGGGCGGCG
>JBJSXS010000680.1:0-4165 GCA_046086545.1 Gemmata sp. | reverse complement strand
CGACCGCACCGGCGGGCACCGCGGTAGGGTGTTCTCCCGCGCCGTACAGCAGATCAACTTGCTGCAACCGCAGTTCGTGATGTCCGTGGGCGACCTGATCGAAGGCTACACCACCAAGGAAGAAACGATCAAAGCCGAGTGGGACGAGTTCGACGGGTACGTGAAGCGGTTCGAGATGCCGTTCTTCTACGTCCCGGGCAACCACGACCTCACGAACAAAACGCAGGTCACCAAATGGGGCGAGCGGTACGGCAAGCGGTACTACTCGTTCAACTACCGCGGCGCGCTGTTCCTGTGCCTGTGCTCCGAGAACCCGCCCGACGAGATGGGCGCCATCGACAAGGCGCAACAGGAGTGGGTCGCGAAGACGGTGGAGGCGAACAAGGACGCGAAGTGGACGTTCGTGTTTCTGCACAAACCGATCTGGACCGCGAAGGACCTGGACCAGAACGGCTGGGCGGCGGTCGAGAAGGCGCTCGCCGGCAAGAAGTACAACGTCTTCGTCGGGCACGTCCACCGGTATCAGGTCTTCGAGCGCAACGGCACGCAGTACTACCAGCTCGCAACCACCGGCGGCGGCAGCCGGATGCGCGGCATCCAGTACGGTGAGTTCGACCAGGTGATGCTGGTCACCATGAAGCCGGACAAGCCGCCGGTGCTGGTAAACGTTGACCTCGCCGGCGTGCTCCCCGCGACGCTGAAGATGCCCGAAAGCGATGAAACGGGCAAGCCGGTGAAGAAGAAGGAGACGTTCCCGGTCACGGGCACGCTGACGCTCGACGGCAAGCCGGTGTTCGGCGCGACGGTCGCGTTCCACGAACACGTAAAGGCCACCGACAAGCAGCCCGACCGTTGGGTTCACGTCGCCGACGGGCTGACCGACCGGATGGGCAAGTTCGCAGTCACGACGTACTCGAAGTTCGACGGGGCCCCGGCCGGAGAGTACACGGTTACCGTCGTGCAGACCGGCCGCGGGTACTACGACGGCGACCCGCCCGAGAAGAGCAACATTCCCGAAAAGTACGCAACCCCGGCCAAGTCGCTGCTGAAAGCGACCGTCAAGGACGGCACGAACACCGTCAACCTGGATTTGAAGTAAAGTCGACTTCGCCCCCGAGTGCGCCAAGACGGCGTAACACTCGGGGGGGACACACGTGAGCTTCAGTCTTGCATCGGCAGCGTCAGCTCCAGCACCCTGCCGGCACGAACCAGTTTCACCGCGACCTTGTCCCCCGACTTGCTGGTGCGGAGCGCGTGCGCGAACACGTCCGTCTCGCGCGCCAGGTCGGTCTTGCCGTCGAAGCTGATGATGATGTCGCCCACCTGGAAGCCGGCGTTTTTGGCCGCGGCGTGCGGGCCGAACTGCCCGACGTGCTTCGCCCGCAGCGCCATACCTTCCCTGGGCACCCCCGCCGGGCGCTCGTCGATCTGCTCGAGCAGCATCCCGCCGGTCGCCATGCGGCGCAGGCCCCACGAGCTTGCGCGCCAAGAGATGTCGTCGGCCTGGCGCCAATTCTTCGGCAGCGTCAGCGTGACGGCTGCGGGCTTGCCGTCGCGGAGCACTTCGGCCTTGAGCGCGGCCCCGCCCGCGGGCGTGTGGTGCAGCACCCACTGAACGTCGGCGATGGATAGGAGCGGTTGGCCGTTCAGCGTCTTGATCACGTCGCCGGCCTTGAACCCCGATTTCTCCGCAACGGAGTCCGTCTCCACCTTTGAAACTGTCGCGCGCTCCTTGGGGTCGAGAACCAAGCCTTGCGACTTCGGGTGCGGGTACGGGAACAGCACCTCCTCGGGCGGCGGCTCCTTCTTCTTCCGGTACAAGTCCTTGATCGCGTCGCCGACTTGGTGGCAGTGGATGCAGCTCTGAACGACGTTGCCCTTGTAGTCGAGTTCGGGGCCGTACTTGCCGAGCGACGGGAACTTCTCGGGCACCGGGAACAGCGGGGCCGGACCGCGCTTCGCCGCGAGCGCCGGCCTGCTCTTCGCCACGTCCGCGTGAAGGTCGAGCGCGCCCTGAAGGGCCTTAGCCAGCCCGTCGAGTGACACGTCGCCGACCCAGTTCGTGCGGTGCGAGCGTGTGCCGAACCGACCGTACACGGTGCCGTCGGCGTTCATCAGGAAAACCGCGAACGACTGGTCGTAGTCGTACTGATAGGTCGAGAGATCGAGGTTGTTGGTGGACACGACGCGCACCCGCACGAACTTCTCCAACAGCGGGCGCAGCGTCGGGTCTTTGTCCACGAGATTGTCGTCGAGTTTGACGCACTCCTCGCACGGCAAGCACCTGAGTACGACGACGATGGGCTTGCTGTCCTTCTTGGCCTCCTCGATTGCCTTGGGGAGGTTGTTGTAAATCCAGAACCCATCGGCCTCGACCTTGACCTTATCGTCGCGCACCTTTTTCTCGCGCGGGTTCTGTGCAGCGACCGGTCCGGCCACGGCAAGGGACAGCATAAGGGTCAGCGCGGAAACGGTACGATACACGGCAGTACCTCTGGAGTTCCAAGTGAGCTGAGTCTGTGGTGTGACTTCCGGCGGGCAGCCTGACAGCGAACCACGAAACCGCCCCTCGTGCAACACCCCACGCAAGATTTCCGGTGAGTCATCCGGATGCGGTCTGCCGAACGGTGCGTAACGCGCAGCCCGGAGTGCCGCTGGCGACCATATCGACAGTCTGCGGAATCAGGTGCTTACCATTCGCCACAATTGAAAATGCGCGAGTTTTTGACCGCTACTGAGTCGCAGGTAGTCGGGGTTGTTTGCTCCTACAGGGCCAGCGTAACCTGTTGGGATCATGGAAGCGATTCGAACTCGTGCTGAGCAGGAAGCCCGCCGGCGGTTGGCGGTGACGCGGGTCGGCGAGGGCTGGTCGCCGGCCGACACCGCGGCGTTCCTGGGCGTTCATGTGGAGACGGTGCGCAAGTGGGTACGGAAGCACCGGGCCGGTGGGGACGACGGACTGGCCGGCACTCCCCACCCCGGCCGCGCGCCTTTTCTGACGCCCGAACAGGAGGCCCAAGTTCTCGGCTGGCTCACCCAGAAGCCGACCGACTTCGGGTTCCGCACCGACCTGTGGACGGCGGCGCGCGTCGCCCAACTGATCGAGGACGAGTTCGGGGTCAAGTACCACCCGAACTACTTGCGGGAGTGGCTCACGAAGCGGCGGCACAGCCCGCAGAAGCCGGCCCGACGGGCCAAGCAACGGAACCCGGTGGCCATCGCCTCGTGGCTCGCCGACGAGTACCCGGCGGCGCAAAAAAAGTCGCGGCGGAAGGCGCGCACCTGGTGCTGATCGACGAGACCGGGCTGTTCCTCAACCCGACCGTCCGGCGCTCGTGGTCGTTGGTCGGGCGCACGCCGGTGATCGGCGGGGACGGCGGGCACCGCACGAAGGTGTCGGTCATCGGCGCGGTCACCGTGTCGCCCCGCGCCCACCGGCTCGGGTTCTATTTCGCGACCGCCGTCGATGGGTACTTCAGCGCCGAGAAGGTGGTCGCCTTTCTCCGGGACCTGCTCGCGCACCTGCCGGGGAAGGTGGTCGTCATCTGGGATGGCGGGGGCAACCACAAGGGTCCGGTGATCCGGGCGTTCCTGAAGCGGAACAAGAGGCTGTGGCTGGCGCGGCTGCCGGCGTACGCCCCGGACCTGAACCCGGTCGAGGCCGTATGGTCATGGCTCAAGTGGGGCCGGTTGGCCAACTTCGTGCCCGACGACCGGACCGAACTGGACGACTGGGCGGTCGAGTACTTGGTCCAGTTGAAGTTCGATCCGAAGTTGTTGAGGGCACTCTGGGACCGGTCCGACCTACCGTTCCCAACACAGAACATCAAACAACCCGGACTACCTGCGATTCAGTAACAGTTCGATGTGCCGCGGGGCCAGCTCGAGCGCCTCCGGGTCGATGCTCTCCGGGCGCGACAGCAGCGGCGACGCGAACAGCGGCTCGGCCCACCACGTGTAGGTGCCGAGCCGCGGCTCCCACACGCGCGACGCGCTGAACTTCACCCGCGTCAGCGGCGTGACCGCGAACCACCGTGCCGCGTTCTGCAGGAACACGTGCGCGGGCACGCCCAGCGCCTCCACGAACCCGCGCCCGAACGACGATTCGCGCGCGTGCGGCTTGAACGGGGCGAGCCACTCGGCCCCGTGCGCCTTGAGCAGGTCC
>JBJSXS010000679.1:0-2623 GCA_046086545.1 Gemmata sp. | reverse complement strand
TTCTTCGGCACCAGCTTGCCGATCTGATAGTCCTTGCCGGGCCCCGCGAGCCACGCGGCGAACGCCTCTTTCGTCTTCGCGGTGAAGTCCTCGCCCGGCTTGACCACGGGGTACTTCCACCCGTCCTTCTCCGTCAGGCCGAGTTGCCCGAACACCTCCAGCGCGTTCGGCGGGTTACCCGAGCTGCGGTCCTGCTTCCAGTTGCCCGCCGCGATCTCCCGCAGCACCAGCGCGCTCTCGGCAGCCGGAACCTTCACCGTTTCGACCTCGCCGCCCGTCTCCGGGTAAAGGCGGTACTTGTTGACCAGCACGTACGCGGCGAAGAAGCGGTCGTCGGCCTTGTCGGACTTGAGCGCCTTAATCGGGTCGGCCAGCGCCGCGGCGGCCTTCCTGGCCTCTTCCAGTTGCGCCTTGTAGTCGTCGGCCTTCGTCTCGGTCGGCGCGAGCAGCGGGGCGATCGTGTAGAAGTCGCCCGAGTGGTGCCTGGTGAGGAAGAACAACCCCTCGGTGCCTTCGGCCAGGTTCACCGGGCTCGGCCCGCCGCGGCCCGGGGCGACCGCGGGCGCGCCGGGCGCGGGCGGGATGAACCCGACCTTCACATGCGTGGTGTTCGCGGCGCCGGCCAGGCCCGAGTCGACCTTGATGACCGCCACCTTGTAGGACAGCTTGTCCGGCGCGCCCGGCACCGGGTTCGCGGTGACCGCGTCCTTCTCGACCGCCGAGACCTTGCCGACGACGACCGCGTCGGCCCGTACCAACTTCTGTACCGGCGTGTAGATGATGAACGCGCGCTTCGCCTCCACCGGCGCCGCGACGACCGCCGCAGCGAGAGCGGCCACGAGCAGCTTACGAATCATTGGGGTCTCCATTTGAATCTTGAGCTCACTTCTTCGGAACGTACTTCTTGATCCGAAAGTTCTTTCCGGGGCCGTCCAGCCACTTCACGAACGCCGCCTTCTGAACGGCGCTAAAGTCCACGGCCCCGCCGGGGCCGGGCTTGGGAAACGCCGGCTCCGCCCACCCGTCCTTCGCCGTGAGGCTCAGGTGGTAGAACGCGGTCAGCGCGTTCGGCCGCGGGTCGATGCGAGCGGTCCAGTCGCCCTCGGCCAGGCCTTTGAGAATCAGGCCGCTCTCGTCGACCGGAACCGCACTTTCTTCGACCTTCCCACCGGTCTGCGGGTGGGTACGGTACTTCGCAACCAGGAGCGCCGCGGTCTCGGCACGAACCTCGGCCGTGCCGCTCTTGAGCCCCTTCATCGGGTCGGCCAGCACGTCGGCGAACCGCTTCACCGTTTCGAGTTCCTTCTTCCCCACGTCACCGCTGACATCGACCGGGAGAAAGCGGGGCGGCATCACGTAGAAGTCAGCGGTCGGGTGCTTCACGAGGAACAGCAGCGCCTCTTGCCCGTCCTTGAGGACCGGCACCGGCTCGCGCGGGCGGATGATCCCACCGCTGCCCCTCGGCGGCGGCTCGTTCGGGTTGGGGGGCACGAACCCGACCTTGACGTGTGTGGGACCGCCCGCGCCGACGATTCGGCCGTCCACCTTCACCACCGCGACCCTGTACGCGACCTTGTCCGTCGCGCCCGGGTACGGGGCGGTCGCGTACACCGCGTCCGTCTCGACGGCGGCGACCCTCCCGGTCACGACCGTCTCGGCCCCGGCGAACTTCTGGAACGCGCTCGGCGGCGGGGCCGGCGCGCCGGCGTTTGCCGGCATCGCGAGCACCGCCAGAGCGAGTGCGGCGAGCGAAGCGCGGCTCACGGCGGCCCTCTACTTCTTGGCGGCTTTGGGAACCCGCTTGTTGACGCGGTAGCCCGCACCGGGGCCGTCGAGCCACTTCGCGAACTCGGCACGGGTGTGTTCGAGGAAGTCCTCGCCGGGCTTGGGCTGCGTCGGCTTCCACCCGTCGGCGGCGGTGAGTCCGAGCAGCGCGAAGGCGCTGTAACCGCTCAGCGTGTCGGACGCGCGGTCCGACTTCCAGGCGCCCTCGGCCAGCGCCTTCAGGACCGGGCGGCTCTCGGCGGCCGTGAGCGCGACGTTATCGAACTCGGCGCCGGCCCCCTCGGCCGGCACCCGCAGCTTGTAGACGATCGCGACGGCCGCGGCGAAGCGGGCCTGGGCGCTCTCGGCCTTGAGGGCCTTCGCGGGGTCGGCGACCGCGGCCAGCACCTTCTTCGCACTCTCGACGCTCGCCTTGTACTCGGCCGCGCCCGTGCCGACCGGCGGGGTCATGTACGGCATCACGTGGAACCCGCCGTCCGCGTTCTTCGCGAGGAAGAACAGCCACTCCTGATCCACTTTGAGTTCCGGGTTGTTCGGCCCTCGCCCGGGGCGGATGCCGCCGTCCTTTTCCGCGGCCGGGGTGACGAACCCGACCTTGATGTGCGTCAGCCCGTCCGCGCCCGCGAGGCCGCTCTCGACCTTCACGACCGCGATGGTGTGCGCGACCTTGTTCGCGGCGCCCGGGTACAGCGGCGCGTCGATGGTGGCCTTCTCGACGGAGGTCACCTTGCCCACGACCACGACCTGGGAGCGGAGCGCGCGCTCGGCGGGCGAGGCGATCGGCCCGATCCGGTCGGCCCGCGCGCCGGCGGTGGTGGCGAGGAGCGCGAGGGCGGCG
>JBJSXS010000678.1:0-4419 GCA_046086545.1 Gemmata sp. | reverse complement strand
CGCCACGGAATCCGAGTTGCAGAAGCCGGACGGCAAACGAATGTGGGTCATGGTCAACCGCTACACGATCGCCCGGCGATCGGCGGGCTGGCTGATCGTGTGGGACGCGACCTTCACCGCGACGGAGCAGGAACTCGTTTTCGGCGATCAGGAAGAGATGGGGTTCGGCGCCCGCGTCGCGAGCGAGTGCACGGAGAAGAACGGCGGGGCGCTGGTGAACAGCGGCGGCGCGAAGACCGCCAAGACGACGTGGGGCAAGCCGGCGGCGTGGTGCGACTATTCTGGCACGAAGGGCGGCCAGCGCGTCGGGATCACGCTGATGCCGGGGCCGAAGAACTTCCGCGAGTCGTGGTGGCACAACCGCGACTACGGCGTCTTCGTCGCCAACCCGTTCGGCCGGGCCGCGATGGGACAGGGACCCAAGAGCGCGGTCGCGGTGAAAAAGGACGAATCGCTCCGGCTCGTCTTCGGTGCAGTGCTGCACGACGGCAAGGACCACGACCCGGCGAGCGAGTACAAGCACTTTCTGGAAGTCGTGAAGTAATCGGGGGGGAGGGTGCCATGAAACCGATCGGCATCGTGGGGCTCGGCCTTGTGGGCCGGGCCATGGCCGCCCGCCTGATCGCCTCCGGGCATCGCGTCTACGGCTACGACATCGCCCCGGGTGCCTGCACGGCAGCGAGCGCCCTCGGTGTCGTCGTGCTGGACGACGCCGCCGCAGTGGCCCGCGCGGCCGGCCTCGTGCTCCTGAGCCTGATGTCCTCCGAGGACCGGCGCACGCTGTGCTGGGGGCCGCAGCATCTCGCGGCCGCCCTCGCACCCGGTGGCGTCGTACTCGACACCACCACGGCCGACCCCGCTGACACCGTCGAGGACGCCGCGCGCCTGTCGGCACAGGGGGTGCGGTTGATCGACGTCTGCCTGTCCGGTTCGAGCGAGGTCATCGCGGCGGGGCAGGCGTTGGCGCTGGTCGGTGGGCCTGACTCAACCGCGGATTACGCGTGGGCCGTGACCCCGTTTACGAAGAAGCTGTTTTACTTCGGTGCCCCCGGCGCGGGCAATCGCGCGAAGCTGATCGTCAACCTCGTGTTCGGGCTCAACCGCCTAGTGTTGGCCGAGGCGCTCGGACTGGCACGCGCGGGCGGTTTCGACCTCACCACCATTCTCGAACTGTTGCGTGCGGGCGAGACGTACACCGTGGCGATGGACACGAAAGGTCCCCGGATGATCGCCGGCGCCTACGAACCCGCCGTCGCCCGCCTCGCGCAGCACGCCAAGGATGTCCGCCTCATCCGCGACTACGCGCGCGGGGTCGGATCACCGGTGCCGGTGAGCGACCTCCACTCCCAACTCATCGACGCACTGGTCGCCCGGGGCCACGGCGACCTGGACAACGCGGCCATCTTCAAGGCCTACGGCGAGTGAGGCAAACGCCATGCAGAAGGTACTCGTGGTCATCGGCGACGGCGCCGAGGTCATCGACACCCTGGTGCCGTATTACCGGCTCAGCGAGGATTACCGCGCCGTTCTCGCGGCTCCGAAGCGACGGACCTATCACCTGGTACAGCACGAACACGATCCGGCGTGGGACATCACCGTCGAGTCGCCCGGTTACTCCCTCGCGAGCGACGTCGCCTTCGCCGAGGTCAACCCGGACGACTACATTGGCCTCGTGCTCCCCGGCGGCCGTGCCCCCGAGTTCCTGCGCTACGACCAACACCTCCTCGCCATCGTGCGAGACTTTATTGCCAAGGGTAAGCCAGTCGCATCCATCTGCCACGGCATCGAAATCCTCGCGGCCGCCGGGGTGATCCGGGGCCTCGAAGTCACCACGATCCCCCGATGCCGCTTCGACGCCGAGAGCGTCGGCGCGATCTACGTCGATGCGCCGCTTGTCGTTTCGGGGAATGTGTACTGCTGTCGGTTCAAGCGCGAGTGCGCCCCGTGGCTGAAGGCCTTTGTCGCGGCCCTGGCCGCGTGGCCCGAACGCGGCGCGCCCGGGAGTCGTCCTCAATGAATCCGGCGCCCCTTTCACCGCGAGCGCGCGGCATCGTGCTCGCGGCAGCCTGTCTTGGCCTCCTCTTCGACGGCATCGAACTGGGCCTGATGCCGATCGCGTCGCGGTCGGTGTCCAAGAGCTTGCTCGGGGAAGGTTACACGGAGGCGGCGGCGGGCGACTGGTTCGCCCGCTTCATGGCGGCGCTGATGCTGGGCGCGGCAATCGGCGGCATCGCGCTGGGCAACCTCGGCGACCGTATCGGCCGGACCAGCGCGATGGGGATCAGCATTCTCTTCTATTCCGTGTTTGCGGCGCTGGGGACCTGGGTCCGAACCCAGGAAGAGATGCTGATCCTACGTTTTTTTGTCGGCCTCGGTGTGGGCGGGATGTGGCCGAACGGTATGGCGCTTGTCGCCGAATGTTGGCCGGCGTCACGGCCACTGGTCTCCGGTGTGATGAGCGCCGCCCTCAACGCGGGAATCTTACTCCTGAGCCAAACGGCGAGGATCTGGCCGATCACCCCCGATTCCTGGCGGTGGCTGTTCCTCCTCGCAGGCATCCCGGCCGTTTTGGGGATCGTGGTGCTGGCGATTCTCCCGGAGTCCCCCGCGTGGTTGGCAAGCCGCCGAGCAGCGAAACGTCCGCCGCCACCAGTCAGGGAACTGTTTCGACCGGAACTGCTGCGAATCACGCTCGTGGCAATCCTGCTCGCCTCGATCCCGCTGGTCGGCGCGTGGTCGGCGAGCAAGTGGATGATCCCCTGGGCGGACCACGTGGCCGGAACTGCCAACTCCACGTACAAGGCAGCGACCCAGGGTTGGTGGGCCCTCGGGGCAACGATCGGAAGTTTCACCGGGGCGCAACTCGCCAGCCTGATCGGCCGGCGGTTCAGTTATCTCTTCATCAGCCTGTGCAGTACCCTGCTGACTCTCGCGATGTTCCAGTTGACCGCACCGCTCGAACCGGCGTTCCATCCGGTCGTGTTCGCTCAAGGGCTCGTGGCAACCTTGTTCTTCGGCTGGCTCGCGGTGTTCTTGCCGGAGATGTTTCCGACGCGCGTCCGTGCCACAGGGAGTGGGCTCGCCTTCAATTCGGGCCGCTTCATCACCGCAGCCGGGGTCTTTGCCGCGGGCGGGCTGTTTGCCATCCTCGGCGGCGACTACGCGCGGGTCGGGGCGATTTGTTCGCTGATTTACTGCCTCGGCGTTGTCGCGATCGGATTCGCGCCCGCAAAGCCGCGCGAACTGAACGATTGATGTCGACGCGCTCAAGGTCGCGACGTGGAGTTGCGCGACGAACGAGCAGACCTGGCACCAGCACGTCGGCCTCGACTCGGCCTTCACGGGGGGTGCGGACTTGGGCCTCGAGCAGGACTCGAATTTTCGGCTCTGCCGGCGCGCGTTCCTGAACGCTCGCCACAATCAGGAAGGGAGATGCGGTCGCCCGAGGGGTGATGCCGTCGTTCGAGAGCCTCACCTACCGGTTCAAGGGCGGGGCCGAGCACCCCATGGAGGGACTCACCGACGCGCAGCACGCGAGCACGCGATCCTCCACAAGATTGAGTGGGAATCGGTCTCCGACTCGCCGTATGCTGGATCCCGAAAGCCGAGTAACCGCGCCCCGGGGCGCCACGGAGTCGCGCGCATGAGAACGGTGAGCCTCGGCTGGTCGGGCGCGTCGCTCGTTCTCCTGGGCGGCTTGGCCGCGCCGGGCCGCGCCGCGGACGATCATTTCGAGAAACACGTCCGTCCGTTGCTGGTGGAGAAGTGCCAGTCCTGCCACGGCGCCGAGAAGACGAAGGGCGGGCTGCGGCTCGATTCTCGGGCGGCGCTGCTCAGGGGAGGCGACAGCGGCCCGGCGGCGGTCCCCGGCAAACCGGGCGAGAGCCTCCTCGTCAAGGCACTTGGTTACACTGGCGAACTGAAGATGCCCCCGAAGGGGAAGCTGTCGGAGAAGGAGATCGCTCTGCTCTATGGCTGGATCGAAGGCGGGGTGGTTTGGCCTGATTCGGGAGGTGGACCGAAGTCCGGTGCGGGATTCGCGGTCACGGACAAGCACCGCAACTGGTGGGCGTTCCAACCGGTGAAGCGGCCCGGGGTGCCCAAGGTCGCAGCCCAACCGGCGAACCCGATCGATGCGTTCGTCCGGGCGAAGCTCGACGCGGCCGGCCTGAAGCCCGCCACACCGGCGGACAAACGCACCCTGTTGCGGCGAGTCACGTTCGACCTGACGGGGCTGCCACCCACCCCCGAAGAGGTGGACGCATTCCTCAAAGACGATTCCCCGGAGGCGTTCGCGAAGGTCGTCGACCAACTGCTCGCGTCTCCCGCCTACGGTCAGCGGTGGGCGCGGCACTGGCTCGACGTGGCCCGCTACGCCGACTACCACGACGGCAACCCGAAGGCCCGCAACCCGGTGTG
>JBJSXS010000677.1:0-2170 GCA_046086545.1 Gemmata sp. | reverse complement strand
TGCTGTTCGACCCGCGCGTGCTGACCAAGCCCTACGGCCACGTGTTCCTCGACGCCCTGCCCGACGCGAAGCTCTTCATCGACGGTGCCGAAGCCACTACCGGCCCGAAGGCGGGCACGAGGAGCATACCGAGGGCGCCGTGAGATGAGCGGCACGAAGCGCTGCCCGAAGTGCAAGACCACAAACCTGCCGCCCGTGAGCGCCCGCGGCGACCGCACCGGGTCGCCCGTCCTCGCGCGCACGCACCATGTTGGTGCCGAAGGTGTTGAGCGCCGAGGTACGTGTTCAACTGCGTCGAAAAATGAAACGCCTACTTCCGCTTCTTGTTTTTCTTCTTTTCGGCCGTCTTCTTCCGCTGGCGCGCGTTGAACCGCTGCCGCGCGTTGGAGCCGGCGCCCGGTAGCGACCAACCGCCCCGACTGCTCGCTGGCGGGAGCGGTCCGAGGCCGAGGCTGTACTTAACCATCGCCACATCGCCCGCAATGCCCTCGTCCACGTTCCCAAGGGCGAACGCGACCTCAATCACGGGCAGCGATTCTTTGGCGCCCAGGCTTATCAGGTCGCTGACGATGAACCCGTTGGTCGTCGGGTGATGGCTGACAGTTCGGAGCGCGTGGCACAGGTGGTTGATCACCTCGGAGCGCGTCTCGGGAAAACGCTCGGCAACGGCAACCAGCGCGTTCGCATAGTAACTGGGCAGGTACTCCGACCGGCTCGAGGCGTGGAGCCGCGCGACCACCGCGGGAATGGCCGCGGGGCCGATCTGCCCCAGCGCGTCCGGCACCCCCTCGGTGATCCAGTCGTCCCAATCCTCCAAACCCTGCTCGGCGAGGAGGTCGAGCAGCGGCTCGATGGCTTCCGGCGCGCGGAGCTGGCCGAGCGCGCGCCAGGCGTGAACCTGCGCGTACACCTCCGGCGTGTCCGGGGCGCCTTGAGAGAGGTCGTCGTCCTGAAGCAACCGGATCAGTTCGGGGACGTGAGCCGGCCCGAACCCGAGCGCGAGGTAGTCGCTCTCGCCCTGGAGCCTCGCGGGTTCGCCCATCTTCAGAAGCGCGCCGATTGGCGGTGCGTAGTCGCCCATAGTTGTACCCGGTTTCCGCAGGCGCCGTGGCTGTCGTGCCTGTATTCTAGCTGGTACTCATTTTCTGTCCGGTTCGGAGGGCGCGATGACGGCACCGAGGCTCCGCGTTCGGATGGCGGGCGCAGTTGGGATCGCGCTCGTCGCCCCTTTCTTACTTTCGCTCGCGCGCGACGCGCGGCCGACCACGGCGCAGGGGGCGGAACCGGCCGCCAGGCCCGCCGACTACGCGACCACCGCGAAACCGCTGGTGCAGAAGTACTGCCTGTCGTGCCACTCGGCGAAGGACAAGAAGGGCAGTCTCGACCTCGAGCGGTTCGCGACCGAGGCCGACATCCGCAAGGCCGTAAAGGTGTGGCAGGGCGTCATTGAGCAGCTTGAAGCTGGGGAGATGCCGCCCAAAGAGCACCCGCAGCCGACCGCCGACGAAAAGAAGCGACTGCTCGCGTGGGTCCGCGGGTTCCTCGACGCGGAGGCGAAAGCCCGCACCGGCGACCCCGGGCACGTCCCCCTCCGCCGCCTCAGCAACACCGAGTACGACCGCACCGTTGCGCACCTCACCGGCGTCGAGCTGAAGCCGGCGCGCGAGTTCCCCGCGGACGGCGCCGGCGGCGAGGGGTTCACCAACGCCGCCGAGGCGCTCACCGACATCTCCCCTGCCCTGCTCACCAAGTACCTCAACGCGTCGAAAGACATCGCAGCGCACGCGGTGCTGCTGCCCGACGGGTTCCGCTTCTCGCCGTCCAAAACGCGGCGCGACTGGACCGACGAGGGCACCGCGAAGTTGCGCGCGTTTTACGCCGCGCACGCGGCGGGCGACGGCAAGCTCCCGGTACAGCCGTACCTGCTCGCGACCGTGCGACACCGCGACGCGCTCGCCGCCGGGAAGTTCGATGAGGTGGCCGCGACGGAGAAGCTGAGCGCGAAGTACCTGTCGGCGCTCTGGCAGGCGCTCACGGACAGGGCCCCTTCACAACCGCTAGACGCGCTCCGCGCGAAGTGGAACGCCGCGGCCGAGAAGGACGTGCCCGCGCTCGCCGCGGACGTGGCTGCGGCACAAGCCTCGCTGTGGCGCACGGTGCGCGTCGGCAG
>JBJSXS010000676.1:0-13678 GCA_046086545.1 Gemmata sp. | reverse complement strand
TCGTCGTCGGAGTACCCGAAGCGCTCGCGGTCTTCGCGCGGCAGGTACACCCGCCCGATACTGAGGTCGCGCGACACGTCCTGCCAGAAGTTCGCGAGCTGCAACCCGGTACACACCTCGTCCGAGAGTCGTGCCCGTTCGGCGTCGATGCACTCGAACAGCATCAGCACGAGGCGGCCGACCGGGTTCGCGGAGTTCCCGCAGTAGCCCGCCAGCTGGTCGAACGTGTCGTACCGCTTGACGCGCTGGTCCTGCTCGAACGCCAGCAGGAGCGCGAGGAACGGCTCGGCGGGGATCCCGAACCGGAGGACGGTTTCGCGCAGCGCCAGCATCACCGGGTGCCGCGGCCCGCTCTCGTAGCACGCGAGCAGTTCGGCGCGCCACCACGCGATGAGGTCGAGGGCCGCCTGCCCGCCGGCGGTCTCGTCCGCGATGTCGTCGGACCAGCGGCAGTAGGCGTACACCGCGTGGAAGTGCCGGACGAGGCGTCGCGGGAGCAACAGCGACGCGACGGTGAAGTTCTCGTAGTGGGACTTTGCGACGTGCGCGCAGTAGGCGCGCGCCTGCGGGAGAGAAACGAGGGCCCCCCGCCCCGCGCTGCCCGGTCCCCAGTTCGCAAGTTCGTGCGCGAAGTTCCAGGCCATCACTTCTTTGCTTCGAGGATGCGGAGTTGCGTGGACAGCCGGAACTTCAGCCCGTCCGCCTCGTACTCAGCTTCCGCGTAGAACGCGCGGAAGCCCTTCTCGGGCGCGCTCACGGTCGCGGGGAACTGCGCCCCGGTGTCTTCGGCCCAGCGGGCCTGGCGGAAGTCGCGGGTCGGGGCGTCGGCGGCCCACACCCGCAACGCGCCCTTCGCCGCGGACGTCACTTCCAGGCGGCACACGCCGGCCTTCTCGTCGCACACCCACGCGAGCCCGGGCATCGGCTTGTCGAAGATCATACAGCGGCTGAACGCTGAGAGCGTGTTCACCGCTCGGAGCGGCAGCAGTTCCGGTTTGCCGCTCGCGTCCCGCTCGCGCAGGTCGTGCCCGGCGTTGGGCACGTACAGCACCCACTTGTCGCCCCGCAGTTCGTCCCAGTACGAGTTGAGCGCGTCCAGCGGCCAGTACGGGTCGTTCGTGCCGTTGATGATCATCTTCGGCACCGTGATCTTGTCGCGGTACACGTAGGGGTCGATCATCGTCCACAGCTTCTTCGCCTCCGGCGTGTCCGGGATCGGCACCAGCTTCCTCTCGACGTAGTCCTTGATCATCTCGCTCGGTTTGCCGAACGCGGCCGTCTGGTTCTTCATCTGGAGCGGCATGTTGAGCGTGTCGATGACGATGGGCGCGATGGCCTTGACTCGCTTGTCCCCGGTCGCCGCGGCGAGCCAGGTGGTCCACCCGCGCTTGGACGCCCCAGTAACGATGAACGAGTTGACCGCGAACTTCCATTCCTGGGTCGCGAACGCCTGGAGCGCGTCCATCGCCCTGACGATGGTCTTGACCATCGGGAACAGGAGCGGCCAGCTGCTGTCCCTGGTGTCGAGGTACTTGACGAACGTCTCGGCGATGAGCGCGTCCTCGGTCTTGCCCCCGAACAGCGGCTGCTTGGGAACTCCGTACAGGAACGCGACCGGGGCCTTTACGCGCTCGGCGATCTGCAGTCCGAGGAGCCCGCTGCTGACGTTCGGCTTGCCGCCCTGGTTCCACAGCACCATCGTGGCCTGCGGGTTGGCCCCTTTGGGCACGAACACCTGCAGTTTGTGGTCCCACCTGATGTCGTGCCACGTTTGCGAGACGAGATCGATCTCGTACACCGTGCCGGCGTCGATCTCCTTCTTGTCCGCCAGTTTCCAAGCGAAGGAGTCGTCCTTGCTGTTCACGTAATCGACGAGGTCCGGCGGCGGTACGGGCGCCGCGGGCGCGAGCGCCGGCCACGCGAGCAAGAAGGCGAGCGAGAGTGTGCGCACGGTCGGGCCTCCGGGGTTGGGGTGAGCGTATCGCGGGCGGAGCGGCGCGAACAGGGCCGGCGGCGCGGCCGGCTGCACTTTCCGCCGGCGTGTGTGAGCCGCCTGGGGGATGTGTGAGTGATGGGCGAGACCGGCGCGCGGTGCCGCCTCATTCGGGTTCCATCTCGGCGCTGACGTCCGTCGCTACGTCCGGGTCCGTCAAACTCACAGCCGGAGGCTCGCGGTGCTTTTCCCCAGCATCGGCCCGCGCGACTTCGCCCCGGCCGGAGCGTGCGACGAGCCGGAACCCGGCCCCGGTTCGGCAGACGCCGCCGGGCGGTGAGTCCTGAATTTCATCTGCCGTGAGGGGTCCGGCGACGTGGAACGCAACGTGATGACCGCGCTGCGGAAGGAGGCCAACGGGAACGATCACCGTCCTGCGAAGCTCCACCAACTACCGCTGCACTGAGTGGATCAATCCGACTCGGGTTCGGTGTGCCCGCGGGCACACCGAGGAGAACGGCTTCGACCTGCCCGCACCCTGACCGGGCCGCTATCCCAAGAGCCGCGCGAAGAACGCCCCCGCGGCGGCCGCGATGTCGTCCTTGTACGCCGTCAGCCGGTGGTCGCCGTCCTTGATCAGCCGAAGTTCGACGTGCGGGTAACTGACCTCGCGCGCGAAGTACAGGCTGTCGCTGTCGGGCACGGTGTCGTCGGTCATGCCGTGAAACAAGAGCGCCGGCTTTTTCCACCCGCTCGCGAGCCGTTGCGGCGCGAACCGGTCGCGCTCCTCGATGAGGCCGATGCCGATTTCGACGCTCGCCCACTCGCTCGTTACCTGCCGCACCCCGGTGCGGGCCCACGCGAGTTGTTCGTCCAGCGTCAGGTTGTTCCAGCGCCGTTCGAGGAGCCCGAACGCCGGTGCCAGCAGCACACACCCTGCGATGTGCTCCTCGTTGTGCTTTGCGAACCACGCGGACGCGAACCCGCCCATGCTGGAACCGACCAGCCCGAGTCGCGTGTGGCCGCGTTCCGCGAGCCAGTCGCGCGCGGCGCCGAGGTCTTCGAGCAACCCGGATGCGCGGAGGTCCCGCATCGTGCCGCTCGACTGGCCGTGCCCGCGGAAGTCGAACGCGGCGAACGCCCAACCCCGCCGGGTGCACTCGGCGCGGACCGCTTCCGACTTTTCGCCGCCCCGGTGGCTTCCGAACCCGTGTACCCACACGACAGCGAACTCGGGCCGCGCGGCACCCGGTTGGTAGGTACCTACCAATCGGCCGTTGCAGGGGAGTGACAGTGTTACAGGTTGTGAGCTCTGCATTTCGGCCTTGTCAGGTGGGGAATCACTCACATCAGTATAGCCCGACCCGGACCTTTTAGGTAATTTGTTAGTCAATCGTGAAGGTGTGACGACTCGCACACATTGATACCGTCCGTTCTTCACGTCTCTTATAGCGGCCGCCCGTTGGGCGGGGCCGCGTAACTATTTGTTCGCCCATGGTTTTGGAGTCTTGTGATGCCTCTACCCACCATCGGCACACGCACGCGCCTCGGGTTCACGCTTATTGAGTTGCTGGTCGTCATCGCCATTATCGCGATTCTGATCGGGCTGCTGCTCCCCGCGGTCCAGAAGGTGCGCGAGGCGGCCGCGCGCATGCAGTGTGCGAACAACTTCAAGCAGATCGGGCTGGCGCTGCACAACCACCACGACGCCAAGGGCTCGCTCCCGCCGGGCAGCACCTACTACGGCGCGTGTTGCACCCCGCCGACGTACACCAACTGGGCCATCGAGATTCTTCCCTACGTCGAGCAGGAGGCGCTGTACACCCAGTACCGGCAGAACGAACTCAACACGTCCGCGAACAACAACGCTGTGGGCCAGCAGCGGGTGAAGGCGTACGAGTGCCCCTCGGACCGCATGGTGGGCATCAAGGAGGTGCCGAGCAGCGGGCCGAGCACCAGCCAGTGGATGCACGGCAGCTACCGGGCGGTGAGCGGGAAAGCGAACATGACCGTCGGCTGGGGCGCGTGGGACGGGTTCGAGCCGACGCTGTGGCCGAACAACAAAATGGACCTCTCGTACCGCTCGCTCCTCCACGCCATCGGCCAGAGCTACAACGGCGCCCCGGTCACCGACATCACCATCGGCAGCATGAAGCTGTCCGAGATGGGTGGGCCGGAGAAGTTCAGCGGGGCCACCGACGGACTGTCGAACACGCTCATGGTCGGCGAGTACACGACGCACACCACCACCGGGCGCGGCACGTTCTGGGCTTACACATACGGGTCGTACAACCAGTCGTCTGTGGGTGCCGAGAGCCGGCTGTTCGGTAAGCACTACGGGGCCAGTGGCACCGACGCCACCGGGTGCTGGGGCACCCCGGGGCTGTACGGGGACCAGATGTGCAAGCGGGCGTTCAACAGCGGGCACACCAATGGGGCCAACTTCTGCCTGGGCGACGGCTCCGTGCGGTTCATCAGCTACAGCGCCGCCATCAACCTGTTGCAGAACATGGCGACCATGGCCGGCGGCGAGTCCGCCGTTCTCCCCTAACCCCTGGCGGGAGCCGATCCGATGTTTCGGTTGCGAATGACGGCGGCGGCCGCGCTGGCGGCCGCGTGTGTCGGGTGTTCGGGCGGCAGTCCGCAGTACGCGCCGGTGTCCGGCGTGGTGACCGTCGACGGCAAACCCTACGCTCAGGCGGTGGTGAGCTTTCAGCCGGTCGGCACGGGCGACAACCCGAACCCGGGGCGCGGGTCCAGCGCGTACACCGACGAGAGCGGCCGGTTCGTGCTGAAGTGTGACGACAAGGACGGCGCGGTCGTGGGCAAACATCTGGTGCGCATCATGACCAGGGGCAACGATGTAATCGGACAGGTGCCCGACGGCAGTTCGGCCGATGGGGCGTCGAAGGCCGCGCCGAAAGGTCGGGTGGACCCGATCCCGGCCGAGTGGAACTCGAACAGCAAGGTCGAGTTCGATGTGCCCAAGGGCGGCACCGAAAAAGCGAACTTCGACATCATGTCGAAGAAGTGACGCGCGGCTCGGGGTTAGCCCCGCGCCGCAGTTTTTTCGATCGTGCAGACACCTCCGTTGTCTGCTGCCCGGGCGCGGCTCTGATGCGTGAGGTCGGCCCCCGGTCGGGGGCGGCCTCGCAGAAACGAGCCGTTCCTCGGCCCAGCACACTTGTACGGCCGCGCTCTGCAGGGTCGAAGTGGTGGGATGACCAACAGTCAACCGGTCGCAGACTTTCGGCGGCGGGCGCGTACCGGCGGCCGAGTCCGCACGGCCACCCGCAGCCGACGACGAACCTGCCGACAGCCTCAAGCCGTTTCTGGCTGACTTGTAAAGAGGGGGTGAAAGTGGGAGCGGTTAAAGGGGTGAGAACGATGCGAAAGTGAGCTTGCCCTATTCACCTCGCTTCCTCATCGCTCCCACGGCACGCGGTCGTCGGCGTAAGAGTCATAGCGGCCCGACTGCTGGAGCATTTGGTAGCTGGTGTACGCGAGCAGCCCGAACAGGATCGCGGTGTACACGGTGCCGCGCGGGACCCAGTACGGCAGGTGCCGGGTTAGGTCGGCGCCCATCTCGCTCATGTCGAGCGCGAAGAACAGCGAGTAGGCGACCGCCGCCAACGCGGTGCCGAAGGAGATTTTCAGCGAGGCGCGCAGCCCGCGCCCGCCCAACCTCATGCCGCACAACTCGCGGCTCACCTGACCGCCGTCGAGCGGGTACACCGGCAGCAGGTTCAGCAGCCCCCAGGACAGGTTCACGAAGACGAGCTGGTGGTACACGAATCGCACCAGCAGTCCGTTCTGAATCTCGCCCCACCCCAGAGCCAGGTTAGAGCCGTAGACCAAGCCGCACAGCACGAACCCCGCGCCCGGCCCGGCGAGTGCCACCATGATGCGCCGGCCGCGCCCGGAGATCGGGCGCGTCGGAATCGCCAGCCCGCCGAACGCGTACAGCACGACGTAGGACCCGGCCCCGTACCGGCGGAACAGGAGCGCGTGACCCAACTCGTGTACCAGGATCGAGACGAACACGACCGCGACCCACGCGAGCAGGAACTCGACGCCGAACGGCGGGCGCAGCAGTTGGTCCCCGTTGAAGAGGACGGTGAAGAGCCAGAACAGCGGGTGGACGCGGACCGGGAACCCCAGCACGCGGAACCGCAGGTCGTAGGGCGTTCGTCCCGGGTCGGCCAGCACGTGCGCCTCGCGGAAACAGGGAAGGGCGGGAGACCAGATTCCGATTGTATGCGCGGTGCCCGTGAGCCACAATCGCCCGCGCGGGTGCTGGAAGTCAGTCGCCGGGTGACAGCGCCAGCGACCCTCCGGGGCGACCTCTGACTCGGGTTTCCTGTCCCCTGGCCTACGTTCACTATCCCCCGGTTATTGATGGACTGGTCCGTGTTCCGCTCGCAGTTCCCGGTCACGGCGCGGTGGGCGTTCCTCGACCACGCCGCGGTCGCGCCGCTGCCCGCGCCGGCGGTGCGGGCACTGCACGACTACGCGCAGAGTCTGTCGGCGCACGGCGTCACCGCGTTCCGGGAGTGGTTCGCCCGTCTCGCTCAGGTCCGGCACCTCGCCGCGAAGCTGATCAACGCGCCGGGCGCCGATGACGTGTTCTTCGTGCCCAACACCACTTTCGGGATCAGCGTGATTGCCGAGGGGTTCCCGTGGAAGGCCGGGGACAACGTGGTCCTCGCGGCCGAGGAGTACCCGGCGAACCAGTACGCCTGGATGAACCTCGCGCACCGCGGCGTCGAAGTGCGCCGGGTGGCGAGTCGCGGGAGCCGGCTGAGCATCGATGACATCTTGAGCGCGATGGACACCCGCACCGCGGTGCTCACGGTGTCGTCGGTCGAGTTCGCAAGCGGGTTCCGCAACGACCTCGACGCGCTGGGGGCCCTGTGCCGGCAGAGCGGCACCTTTTTCTTCGTGGACGCGATCCAGTCACTCGGCGCGGCCCCGCTCGACGTGCAGCAAACGCCCATCGACGCGCTCGCTGCCGACGGGCACAAGTGGATGCTCGGCCCCGAGGGCGCCGGGATCGGGTACATCCGCCGCGAATGGGTAGAGAAGTTGCACCCAATAGGGGTCGGGGCGTTCAGCGTGGTACACCCGTGGGCGTTCTCGAACATCGATTTCACCCTCAAGCCGCACGCGGGAAGGTACGAGGGCGGGGCGTACAACATGCCCGGCATCGCCGCGTACGGCGCGAGCCTCGAGCTGCTGTTGAGCACCGGCATCGAGAACGTGCGCGACCGGGTTCTGGAACTGACCGATTACCTGTGCGCAAAAGCCCTGTCCTTGGGGTGGGGCGTGTTCAGCGCACGGGGGGCCGGCGACAAGTCGGGGATCGTGTCGCTCACGCACCCGACGCTGCCCGCGGATGAGGTCCAGGCGCGGTGCAAGGCCGCGGGCGTGGCGGTGAACAACCGGGCCGGGCGCGTCCGCGTCAGCCCGCACGCGTACAACACGTTCGAGGAGCTCGATCGGCTCTTCGACGCGACGAAGGGGTGACCATGCCGGACAGCAGCCTCAGCCCACGGGTGGCGGTGTACACCGGAACCTTCGACCCGGTCCACTACGGGCACCTGGACATCATCGAGCGCGGCAGCCGGTTGTTCGAGAGGCTCATCGTCGGGGTGGGCATTAACCCGGACAAAACGACGCTGTTCACCATCGAAGAGCGCGGGCAACTGATCCGCGGCGTCGCGGAGCGCGAGAGGTGGCGGAACGTCGAGGTGCAGTCGTTCGAGGGGCTGGCGGTGCGGTTCGTGCGCGAGAGCGGCGCCCGAATCATGCTCCGCGGGCTGCGCACGCTGTCCGACATGGAGTACGAGTTCACCATGTCGCTCATGAACCTGGCTCAAGACCCGCAGATCGAAACGCTCTTCCTCATGGCGAAGGAAGAGTTCTCGCACGTCAGCTCGTCGCTCCTGAGACAGATCGCCGCACTGGACGGCAACCTGTCGAAGTTCCTGCCCCCTCTCGTGCGCGACGCGCTCAGGGAGCGAGCGCGGAAGTAGGACCGACTTGCGGGCTCTCCTACCTCCTCATAACCTCCAGCGCGAGCAGCTTTTCCTTGCCGCGCACGTAGAGGATGCCGTTGCTGACGACCGGCGCCGCCCAGCAGGGGTACTCCAGCCCCGGCACCTGGTACTTCGACACCTCCTCGTACTTCGCCGCGTTCACCTTGAGCAGGGCGAGCGTGCCGTACTCCGACAGGCTGACGAGGTGGCCGTCCGCCAGCGTGAGGCTGCACCGGGTGGTGCGGCGCTGGCGCCACTTCACGTCCCCGGTCGCGAGGTCCACGCAGCGGATGTCCGCGTCCTCGGTGTGGCGCCCGCTGCTGCCGTACACGAATCCGCCGACGTGGAGCGGCGTGTTCCAGTGGCACATCAGGGACTGGTCGCCCGCGTCCTTGTCCCTGTCGGTCCACAGTTCCTTCACCTTACCGCCTTTGAGGTCGAGGTACGCGGCGCCCACGCCGTAGCACTCGGTGAGCAGCACCTTGTCGCCCACGACGACAGGGTTCGCGGCGTTCACGCTCTCCTCGATCTTGGCGCGCCACCTGTAATGGAACTGCGTCTTCCCGGTTTGCGGGTCGAACCCGAGCAGCCCGCCGCGGGCGAAGTACAGCCCGGTCTTCTTGCCGTCGATGGTGGCGATGACCGGGCTGGCGTAGCTCGCCAGTTCGTCGCCGGCCGCGTACTTCACCGCCCCGGTCTTCTTGTCGAACGCGACGACCCCGGTGCCGTTCGGTTTCACGTCGCGGAAGTCGATGGGCCGCGGCCCCTTCTCACTGCCGCCGACGGTGACGATCAGCAAATCGCCGTCAATGACGGGAACGCTTCCGGCGCCGAAGAAGTTCTGTTGGAAGAAGTACTTGGCCTTCGTATCGACCTTCCAAACCTCTTTTCCGGTCGCGGTACTCACGCAGCACAGGACCCCGTCGGGGCCGTACATGTACACGCGGTCGCCGTCGACGACCGGGCACGCGCGCGGGCCGGGGTCATACCCGTACCGGTCCTCGTAGTCGGTCGGGTACTCGTACTTCCACAGCGCCTTGCCCGTGAGCGCGTCTCGCGCGGTGAGCCGAACGTTGTCGCCGAAGCGGTCGGCGTGGAACAACTTCCCGTCGGCTGTCACCGGCGGCGCGAACCCGATGCCCAGTTCGCACTCCCAGACCTTCTTTAGTCCCTCTTTGGGCCACGGCGTGATGAGGCCCTTTTCACTTGAAACGCCGTCGCGGGTCGGACCGAGGAACGTGGGCCAGTCCGCGGCACGGGCCGGGAGGCTGACTGCGAGCGCGAGTGAAAGGGCAAGTAAGAATCGCATGGGTGGCTCCGGTGCTGGAGCGTTGAAGGTACACCGGAGCTCGCGAAACCGCAACAGTGGGCAAAGTTCGACCTGCCCGTCTGCCGCGAGGGCGCGAAAGTCATCGGCGGTGCGATCGGCGTGACCGTTTGTCAGGGCACTTCTCGCTGCCCCGTTAGAGGATAGGGCCAGGGGGTAGGTCAGAGGTTACCGCCCGCCGACGTTCAGGCCACCGTTGAACCCGGGGAACGGGACGATCTCGGCGAGCGGCGCTTTCACGTTTCCGGTGGCGAAGACGCGCACCGGGCTGTCCTTCAGCCCCAGTCCGGGGGCCGTGACCACGTGGTTGCGTGTGCCCAGCGCCACCCGCACCCCGCCCCGGAACCGCTCGTCGTAGGCCAGCCACTCGACCAACGGCTTGCCCTTCAGGTCCGTCACCCGCACCAGCGGCACGGCGCCCGCGTCCAGCCCGACGATGGCGCTCGCGGTGCCGCCCCCGGTCACGTCGCCGGCCGCGATGAACGCGCCGCCCCGGTACTTGTTGTCCGCCACGGGGAACTCGGCCAGCACGGCGCGGTTCCTGCCGTCGAACACCTTCACGGTGGTGACCGCGTTGCCCGGGCCGTTGACCGCGAACAGGTCCGGGGTGCCGTCCCCGTTGGCGTCGCCCCACGCGAGTCGCACCCCGCCGGTGAGCTTCTGGTCGTGGGCGAAGAAGCTGTCGATCTCCTTGCCCTGCGCGAGGTCGAACACCTTCACGTGCTGGGTGCCCTCGGCGGTGACCGCGATCAGCGCGCGGCCGTCCTTCGTGAGGTTGGTGCCGACCGCCTGCAGCCCGCCCTTCCAGCCGGCGAACGGGGTGAACTCGACCAGCAGGTTCAGGTCGCGCCCGTCGTACACGCGGACCGGCAGCGACACCGGTGTCTTGGACGGGCCGGGCGCGACGATCAGGTCGGCCACGCGGTCGCCGTTCAGGTCGGCCATGTCCACGCGCACGCCGCCGTCGAACTGCTGGCCGTAGGCGAAGAAGTTGTACGCAACGGTGCCCCTCTCGTCGGCGAACACGGTGACTCGCGGCTGCGCGCCGGCGTCGGCCCCGACGGCGAACGAGAACCACTTGACCGGCGCCAGCACCGGCGGCGCCGGGACCGCGGGGCCGGAGGACAGATTCAGTGCGGCACCGAGCCGCCGGTGCAGGTCGTCCACCCGAACCGCCTGCGCCAGCACCGGGGCCGGGATGTTGCGCACCTGGCCGAACAGCGTCACCGCGGTCGCCCACTGGTTGACCATCGCGGTGTACGCATCGGCCACCTGCGCGCCGGGCGCCCCGTCGCGCACCCGGCGGGCGAGCAGCCGCGCGCCGCGGGCGTAGTCCCCGATGGCCCTGTCAATGGCCCGGTCGCTCCCCTGGAACGCGTCCGCAGTTAGCGTCCGCAGGTCTTCGGCCGCGTCGCCCGTCGCTTCGGCCAGGCGCTGGACCCGCCGGGCCAGGCGCTCGGGGTTGTTGTCGCCGGCCCCGACGGCCGCTGCGAGTTGGTGGAACGCGATGTCCGCGCGGGCGAGCGAGGCGGCCGTCGCTTCCTTCGCCCCCGGCGTCTGCGCGAGGCCCGCGGACAGCCCGCCGACCGACTGCTCCACGTCCGCATAGGCCGCGAAGACTCTGTCCTTTCCGGCGCCCCGGCGCACCAGCTGGTCGAGTTCGGCCACCTGGAGCCGTGCGATTTCCAACTGGCCCAGCAGCGCGTTCCGCGTCCCCGGCAGCACCCGTGCCGCCTTGAGATCATTTTTGATCGCATCAAGATCGAGGGCCAACTGCCCGGTCCAGCGAAGCACCGACGACTGCCAGAACTGTTCCGGGGTGGCCCCGAACTGCTTGAACTGCACGACCGGCGGCTTCCCGCCCGACTGCGCGGTCGCTTCCGAGGTCGCGCCGCACGCCAGAGCCAGCCCGAGGGCTACGGTGAACCCGATCCGCGTCATGACGTACCTCCCAGTCGCGTGCTTCGGGCGCCTCCGCGCCCTCGGAAGATTGTATCGCTACCCGAACGAGCTAACTCCACGGGCTTGCGCCGAGAACCGGCCCAGCCCCATCGACAACTGGCAGGAGAGCGCAACGATCGGCGGTTTCTCGCCGGTTCCCGGCATGCAGGGGTTGGGGCGGAGGTACGCGGCACCTACAAAATACCTCTCACCCTTTCGAGGTTTTCCCATGGTAAAGGCCCGTCAAGCCGTCATCACCGAACCGTTCAAGACGACCGTGCGCGAGGTCGAGTTGAGCGACCCAGCACCCAACCAGATCCTCATCGGCGCCGAGTACAGCGCGATCAGCGCCGGCACCGAACTGGCCGTGTACACCGGCACGCACCAGTGGCTCAAAGACCCGAACCTGCCGGACTGGAAGTTCCCGTTCCGCAGCGGGTACTCGGCCGCGGGCCGCGTGCTCAAAGTGGGCAAGGACTTTCCCGGCGGGTTCAAGGAGGGCGACCGGGTCAGCTTTCCCGGCAACCACGCGTCGGCAGAGCTGCTAACGGTGGGCCACGAGCGGTGCCGGGTTTGGAAAATTCCCGACAACCTCGACTTTGCAAAGGCGTCCATCGCGTGCATCTCTCGCTACGGGATGGGCGTCAGCGTCCGCGCCGGCATCACGGTGGGCCGGAGCGCCGCGGTGCTGGGCCTGGGCATCATCGGGCAGTTCTCGCTGCGGTGCCTGCTCGCCGCCGGTGCCGGGCCGGTGGTCGGTATCGACGCGGTGAAGATGCGGCGCGACGCGGCGCTCGCGGCCGGCGCCGATCATGTGATTGACCCCGCCGCTGGGGACATCAAGACCCAGCTTCACGCTTTACTGGGTGCGAAGGGCGCGGAGATCGTGGGCGACGCGACCGGCGTACCCGACGCGATCCCGACCGCGATGAGCCTCGCCTGCGACGCCGGGCAGGTGGTTGTGGTCGGCAGCCCGCGCGGGCGTGCGAAGGAGGTAAACTTCTATGACGACCTGCACCGCCGGTACATCGAAGTCACCGGCGCGCACGGCAACATGCTGTTCGAACCCGCCCACACGCGGCTCGCGGGCGCCTGGGACATCAACAAGGCGCAGAACTGGCTGATCCGCCAACTCGCCGCCGGGCGCCTGAGCCTCGCCGGGCTGGTGACGCACACGATCGCGCCGGAGCAACTCGGCGCGGCTTACGAGGGGCTCCTGAAGGACAAGGACAACTACCTCGGCGTGCTGATGAAGTGGGTGTGAGTTGGTGCGTTGGAGTGCCTGAGGGCAGGTGCGATGGAGCATCGGCTGAGTCGATTGCCGATGTTCCGTGTCCGGTGACTTGCCAGCCGAAGACCCGCAACTTTTAGTTTTCGGTACCGGCCACAAAGCTCACGTCTGCTTGCGCCGCGCGGGCGCGTTGGCTCGGTTACACATGACGGTGCCAGCCGGTGGTGCTGGTGCGGCCATCTCGCGTGACGCGGCTTGAAGCCCGCACCCATTGTTCATGTCGCAAACGCAACCGCACACGAGTCCAAGCGGTTATACCGCAACCAGCAGCGGCACAGAGGAGCGCACATGCTTGGGGCAATCGCGGGCGACATCATCGGGTCGGTTCACGAAGGGTCGGACAACAAGAACAAGGACTTCCCGCTGTTCGTCGAGGACAGCCGGTTCACCGACGACACCGTACTCACGGTCGCGGTGGCCGACAAGTTGCTGCGCGGCGGCAACTACACTGACCTGTTCCACCGGTACTTCCACGCGTACCCGCTCGCAGGGTACGGCGGCAACTTCATCCGCTGGGCCGGGCGCCACACGCGCGAACCATACAACAGCTGGGGCAACGGCTCCGCCATGCGCGTGTCCGCCGTCGGCACCGTGTTCGACACGCTCCGAGAGGTAATGGAACACGCCAAACAGAGCGCCGACCCGACCCACAACCACCCCGAAGGGGTCAAGGGCGCACAGGCAACGGCCGCGGCGGTGTTCCTGGCCCGCACCGGGCGCTCGAAAGACGATATCAAGGCCCACATTGAGTCCGCGTTCGGGTACGATCTGAGCCAGAAACTGGACGACATCCGGCCCGCATACAGCTTCGACGTGTCGTGCCAGGGGTCCGTGCCCCAGTCGCTCGTCGCGTTCCTCGAATCGACCGATTACGAGGACGCGGTGCGCAACGCGATCTCACTCGGTGGCGACTCGGACACGATGGCGTGCATCGCGGGCGGCGTCGCGGAGGCGTTCTACGGCGGCGTCCCGGAACCCATCGCGGCGCCCGCGCGGGAGCGGCTCGACGGCCGCTTGCGCGGGGTCCTGGACGAGTTCTACCTTCGCTTCGGCCAGAAACTCAGGCGCTGAGGGCCTCGGGGAGCCTCATGATCGTCACGGACTCGTTCGCCGACTTGCCGACGCCCACCGGGCCGATGCGCACGTAC
>JBJSXS010000675.1:0-7662 GCA_046086545.1 Gemmata sp. | reverse complement strand
CGGACCACTTCCGCAGCGTGGTGTACGAGAACACCGCCCACGAGTACCTGCCGGAGATGCGCGACCGCATGGCCGCGTGGTTCGAGAAGCACCTCGCCGGGCGGGACCGGTGAATCGGTCTGCGGGTCTGCGGCCAGTGTGTGTCTTCTCTGCACCCTGTCTGCTCACTTCGGTGGGCGGGGTTCGGTATCGGACCCGCCCGCGGAAGCCCTCCCCATGCGACGCCTGCTCCCCACGCTCCTCGCGATCCTTCTCGCGCCCACGGCGTCCGCCGGTGCCGAGCCGGCCGCGGCCGCCACGTTCGAGCGTGACGTCCTGCCGATCCTCAGTTCGCACTGCCTCCCGTGCCACGGCGGCATCCACCAGAGGGGCGGACTCGACCTCCGCACGGCCGCATCGGCGCTGGCCGGCGGCGAGAGCGGCAAGGTGATCGTCCCGGGCGACCCGAAGGCAAGTGAGTTGCTGAAGGCGGTCGAGGCCGGCGCGATGCCGAAGGGGCCGATCAAGGTCTCCGCGGCGGACAAGGAGGTGATCCGGGCGTGGATCGCGGGCGGGGCGAAGTCGGCCCCGTTCGGCGGGCAGTTGCGGGTGCCGCCGAAGGCCCGGACGGCGAAGGAACTGGCCGAGTTCATCGACCGCGAGATCGACCGCCGGCTCGCCGACGCGAAGGTTCCCGCCTCGCCTGCTGCGGACGACGGCGAGTTCCAGCGCCGCGTCTGGCTCGACGTGGTGGGCCGCATCCCCACCCGCGCCGAGGCCGCCGCGTTCCTCGACGGCGCGACGCCCGACAAGCGCGAGAAGCTCATCGACGCGCTGCTCGCCCGGCCGGAGTACGGGACCTACCAGGCCCGCCTCTGGCGCGACCGCGTCGCTGTTCCGATCGGGGCCGGCGAGGACTTGAAGGGAAACTTCACCGCAGCGTTCCACACGTGGCTCACCGACGCTCTCAACAAGAACCGCCGGTGGGACGAACTCGTGCGCGAGATGATCACGGCGGAGGGGGATGCGCCGCCGGTCGCGTTCGTCCGGCAGTGCATGGACGACGGGCAGCCGCGGGCGAACAAGCTGGCGGTGTCGGTGTCGCGGCGGTTCCTCGGCGTCCGACTGGAGTGCGCCGAGTGCCACGACCACCCGTTCGCCGACTGGAAGCAGGACGACTTCTGGAGTCTGGCGGCGTTCTTCGCGCGGACCGCGAAGGTGGAGAAGAACAAGACCGAGACCCGCACCGGCATCTACGACAGCGAGAAGGGGCCGCCGAGGACGCGGTTCGGGCTGAAGCCGCTGGAGCGGAAAGACGGCGGCGCGGTGCTCATCCCCGACGACGCCGGCCCGCGGGCGAAAACCGTTGTGCCCGCGAAGTTCCCGCGCGGCGAGGTGGTGAAGCTCGACGACCGCTCGCCCCGGGCGGCACTCGCGGAGTGGGTGACCTCGCCGAAGAACGCGATGTTCGCCCGCGCCGCCGCCAACCGGCTGTGGGCGCAGGCGTTCGGCCGGGGGCTGGTCAACCCGGTCGATTCCCTCGAACCGGAGAACCGGCCGACGCATCCCGAGTTGCTCGACGCGCTCGCCGGCGAGTTCGTCGCCTCCGGGTACGACCTGAAGCACCTCCTCCGGGCGGTGCTCCTCACGAGGGCGTACCAGCGGGCTCACGCCACCGTTCCCGGCAACGAGCGGGACGAGTTACTCTACAGCCACGCCACCGGCAAGGTCGTGAACCCCGAGTCGCTGTTCGAGTCGCTGGTGGTCGCCTCCGGGAACACGCTCGACGCCAAAGGGAACGGGAGCATCGGCGGAAAGGGCAAGGGCGTCCTGGCCTCTCGTGGCGAGTTCCTGAAGTTGTTCGGCACCGCGACCGCCGACACCGACCCGGGCGACTACACACAGGGCATCGCCCAGGTGCTGGCACTCCTCAACGACCCAGCCGTCAGCGTGCCGAACAGGCTCGTCACGGACGCCGCGAAGGAGGGCGGGAAGACGGACGCGATCCTCACGCGCGTCTTCGTTGGGGTGCTGAGCCGCAACCCGCGCGACGAGGAACTGAAACTCACCCGCGAGTACGTGAGTCGCCGCAAGAGCCCGCTCGACGGCTACCAGGCCGTCTGGTGGGCGCTCGTGAACTCTCCCGAATTCGCCGTCATCCCGTAGGAGTTGGCGATGTTCGACCGTCCGCTCACCCGCCGCGAAACTCTGCGCCTGGCCGCCGCCGGGGTGTCGGCCGTGTCGTTCTCGCGGTGGCTCGGGCCGCTCGCGGCGCACGCCGCCGAGACGCCGAAGAAGAAGCACAAATCGTGCATCCTGCTCTGGATGGACGGCGGGCCGTCGCAGACCGACACGTTCGACCCCAAGCCCGACGCCCCGGCCGAGTTCCGCGGCCCGTACAAGGCAGTTCAGACTGCCGTGCCGGGACTGCAAATCGGCGAGGGCTACACGAAACTGGCGAAGTGGATGGACCGCGCCTGCGTGATCCGCGGGATGAAGACCGACGAGGCCGCCGAGCACTGGCGGGGGCGGATCTACATGCACACCGGCTACCGCCCGAACTTCGCCGGGCTGACCTACCCGTCGCTCGGGTCGATCGTCGCCGCCCACCGGCCGCAGGACACCGGCCTGCCGAACTTCGTCGTCGCCGGCAAGACGATGCAGAACTTCCCGCACATCAGCGGCGCCGGGTTCCTCGGCCCGCGCCACGACGGGCTGATCCTCCGCGACCTGTCGAATGGGTTGGAGAACGCCCAGCCCGGAACCGACGCGGCCGAATACGCGGAGAAGTTGGAACTCGCGGACAAGCTCGCGCAGGGCTTCCAGCGGACCGCCCCGTGGCCGGCGGTGAAGGCGCAGCGGACCGCCTACCAGGGGGCGGTCGAGTTGGTCCGGTCCGGGAAGAGCCAGATGTTCGACCTGTCGCGCGAGCCCGAAAAGGTCCGCGAGCGGTACGGCAAACACGAATTCGGCCAGGGGTGCTTGCTCGCCCGCCGGCTGGTCGAGACCGGTGTCCCGTTCGTCGAGGTCTATCTCGGCGACTGGGACACCCACGAGCAGAAGCGCTCGGAGTCGGTGCGGGACACCCTGTTGCCGGTCAGCGACCAGGCGATGACGGCCCTCCTCGCCGACCTGAAGGACCGCGGGCTGCTCGACGACACGCTGGTGATCTGGATGGGCGAGTTCGGCCGCACGCCGAAGACGCACGACAAGTCCGGCTCGCGGAACCACTACGACAAGGCGTGGTCCACGGTGCTGTTCGGCGGCGGCGCGCCCGGCGGGGCGGTCGTCGGCAAGACGGACGACAAGGCCGCGGAAGTGGTGGACCGACCCGTGAGCGGGCCGGACTACATGGCCACCGTGCTGACACTGCTGGGCATCGACCCGACAAAAGACCTGCACGCCGGGAGCCGTCCGGTGCGCACGGTTGCTCCGGGCGGGAAGGCGATCGAAGAAGTTGTTGGGAAGGGATAGTACTCAAGCGAGAGCACCCGGAAATGGCCAGTTCAAGAACAACATCGACCTGTCTCGGCGCGCTGCTCGCGCTGCTCACAGCCGGTGTGCCGCCGGCGCGGGCCGAGCAACCGACCGACTTCGGTCGCGTCGTCAAGCCGCTGCTCGCCAAGCACTGCGTCTCTTGCCACGGAGCCGAGAAGCCGAAGGGCGACATCCGGCTCGACGGCCCGGCCCCCGACCTGGCCAATCCCAAGGTGCGGGCCACCTGGGAGAAGGTCCACTCCGTGCTGGTCCGCGGCGAAATGCCGCCGAGCGAAAAAACGAAGCTGACCACCGATGAACTCGACACGCTCACCACCTGGATTCGCCTGGGTGTGGAACGCGGCGTGCTGGCCGATCGCGGTGGTGCCGGCCGAACCACCATGCGACGCCTGACGCGGGTCGAGTATGCCCGCATGCTTCAAGACGTGCTCGGGCTGCGTTTCTCCAACGTGCCAACCCACCTCTGGGAGAAGCTGCCCAACGACCCGCAGGCCGAAGCCCCGCTCAACGACGGCGACTTGCTCACTTTCCAAAGTCTTCACTTGAAGACCTATGTCGAATTGACCGAGAAGGCGGTCTCGGCGGTGCTGGCACCCGAAACGAGGCCCACGCCGTTCACCTATCGCATCGATCCCCGATCGCTCACCCAACGAGTCAATGTCAACGGCTTCCAGGGCGCAGATAAAGGGTTTGGCGGCAAGGTCGCCGCGAAGCAGGCCGACGTGACACAGCCCGCCACGGTCAGCTTCGGTGTGACGGAGCGAAACGCGGACGACACGTTCAGCCTGCCGCCGATTTACCGCATTGACGGCTACCTGGGCCGCGACAAGGTGAATGCGGGCTCGTGTTACCTCGAGTTGCCCTTGTTTCCGAAGTCCGGCGTGCTGCACGTTCGCATCCGTGCGGCGGCCGTCATCCCCAAGGGGGAAGGCGCTCCGGTTCTGCGTGTGGCCCTGCACAACAACGTGGTCAACCAGATCTACGGAAAGGAAATCGCGTCGTTCCCGGTGACGAACTCGCCGGACAAACTTCGGGATTACGACGTGGAAATCCCGCTGGACTTGCTCGACTTCCCGTGGGTGCTTTTCGAGCGATCCGGCCGAGTGAATCTGCGGATCACCAACGACTACATGCCGATCGCGGATCGAGTGAAGCCGGTGACAGAAAAAGGCAAGCCACCGGTTTGGCCGTGGCAGGAGCCGATGCTGGTGTTGGATCAGATCGAGGTCAACGGCCCCGGCACGCTGGTTTGGCCGCCGCGCCGCCATCAGACGCTCCTGGCAGCGGGCGACAAGCTGACCGACGAGAACGAGCGAGCGTCGGCGATCCTCACCGACATCGCGTCCAAAGCCTGGCGGCGACCGGTGACCGCGGAGGAGGTCACCCCGTTCGTCAAGCTCTACCAGTCACGGCGCAAGGCCGGCGACAGCCGCGACGGGGCCTTGCTGCAGCCGCTGACCGCGGTGCTGGTATCACCGTTCGCCATCTACATCGTCGAACGCAAGGCCGAGAAGGTCGCTCCTCTCACCGATCTGGAACTGGCCAATCGCCTCTCGATGTTCCTCTGGGGGCGCGGCCCGGATGCCGAACTGCTGAAGCTCGCCGAACAGAAAAAGTTGCACGATCCAAAAGCGCTTGCGGCGCAGGTCGATCGCATGTTGGACGATCCGCGCAGCCAAGTCTTCACAGAGGATTTTGTGCGGCGGCTGTTGGCGCTGGAGCGTGTCGAGAACGATCCCATCGACTTCGGGTTGACGCTTCGCAGTTTCACCAACGCCAAAGTGGCCGATTTGCGTGAACAGCGGCTCAAGCACGATCTGGCGCGTGAGCCGGTGCGCCACTTCGAGCACGTGCTGAAGAACAATCGCCCGCTGCACGAACTGATCGGCAGTGACTACCTGTTGGTGAACGATCGGCTGGCGAGCTACTACGGCATTGCCGGCGTAACAGGTGGCGAGTTCCGAACCGTGCCGGCTCCGTCGGAACGCCGGGCGGGCTGGTTGACCACGGCCGGCGTTGTCGCGGCAGCCTCCCGGGGCAATAAGGAAGCGACCATCCACCGCGGAGTCTACCTCCTTCAACGGTTCCTGGGCGAACATCCGGGCACGCCGCCGGGCAACGTCGAGCCGCTCGAAGTGCAGGCGAAGGCGGATGCAAAGCGCAAACAGTTGTCGGTCCGCGAACAGGTCAAGCTCCATACGTCGATCAACACCTGCCAGCTTTGCCACCGCAAGATCGACCCGCTCGGCTTCGTCTGGGCCGATCTCGACTACCTGGGACAAAAGATCACACCGAAGCCGATCAAGCCAAACACTCCCGCACCGATCGCGGACTGTTCCGGCAAGGTGCCGGATGGCCGGACGTTTGCCAATCTGGCGGAGTTCACGGCGTTGCTCAAAGACGAACAGGCGAACTCGCGCTACCAGTTCGGCGACGTGCTGTTGCGGCACCTGATGGGATACGCGCTGGCTCGTCCGGTCGGTCTGCACGATGAGGCGGAGATTCGCGAGTTGGTTCGGTCCGCCCGCCGCGACGGCTGGCGGCTGCGTGAGGTGATCAAGTCGATCACCCTCAGTAAATCGTTCACCCACGGATAACGGAGATTTCCCATGCTCACCCGACGTCATTTTCTCAAGGCCGCCGGCGTCGCGCTGCCGCTGCCGTGGCTGGAAACTCTCGCCGCCGCGGAGAAGCCGGCGAAAGCCCCGGGCCGGGCCGTCTTCTTCATGGTGCCCAGCGGCGTCAACATGTGGCGCTGGCACCCGAAAGAGTTCGGCCCCGACTACAAGATGAGCAGCACGCTCGAAGCGCTGACGCCCTTCCGCAAGGAGTTGACCATCTTTTCCGGCCTGGAGCACGCCAAGGGCGCGGGCGGCGGACACTACGAAGTCGGCGTCTGGCTGACCGGCAACGAAAAGTACAAGAGCAAGGACGGCCCGGTCGAGCCGAACACGATCTCGATCGATCAGCACATCGCCGGAGCGATCGGCAGCCGCACGCGCATCCCCAGCCTGGTACTCAGCGCTCCGGGGGGGAGCGTCACGACGTCGTTCGACGCCAAGGGGGCACCGGTCAATGCCGAGAACAACCTGCGCCGGCTGTTCGGCGAGCTGTTCGGCTCCCCTGATGTCCTTTCCCGGCTCGAGCGGCGGTCCAGCGTGCTCGACCTCGTCGGCGAACAGGCGAAGGGGCTCTCAAAGCAACTGGGCAAGAACGACCGTCAGCGGTTCGACGACTACTTGCAAAGTGTTCGCGACGTCGAAAGCCGGTTGCAAGCCGATCGCGGGTACTTCGCCTCTAAACCGTTGCCAATCTCGGCCGACAATCTGAAGCTCGACGTCGATCCGCAATCGCAGCGGCAGGATTATTTCCAGACCATGCTCGATCTGGTCGCGCTGGCGCTGCGTAACGATCAGACGCGGATCGTGTCGATCCTCGCCTGTGGCTCGGGCCACGAGTTCTTCGGGCAATGGCCCCAGTTCGCTAACGACACGCACCACCGCGCTTCGCACGCCACCAACTACGACACCGAGGCGCAACGCCCGAAAGACTTCGCCTTACTCGAAAGTGTGGACAAGTGGTTCGTCGCCCACCTGGCCCGGTTCCTCGAACGGCTCAACGAGACCAGGGAAGGCGAGGGCACGCTGCTGGCGAACACCATGGTGCTCTTCGGCGGCGGCATGAGCTGGACGCACAATCCGTCGAACCTGCCGATGCTGCTGGCGGGCGGCAGTCGACTGGGCCTCAAGCACGGTCGTCATCTGCGATTCAATCCTCACAAGGACCACATGGGCAAACTCGATCGGTCGGCGAAGGTGCAAGAAACTACGATCTGCGACGTGCTTCGCACCATGTCGGAATGCCTGGACGTTCCTGCCGACCGATTCGGCGACAGCCGCCGGATTGTGAAGGAACTGCTGGGATAACCGTGCGCCCCGGAGCCGACGGGCGGTCGGGGCACCGAACCGCGACCTGATGAGTTCCATCGACAGTGCCCCGACGATCCCCGAGTTGGTTTGACCACATTCCCCGGATGCCCCATGCGTTACTTCCTTGGTTTGATGTGTCTTGCCGCGGTCGGCCCCGGATCCCTGCGGGCCGACCCGCCCGCGCTCGACGGTTCGTGGTGCGTCCTGCTCGCCCACCGGGGCGACGCGGACGCGCTCGACGACCCGGCACTACGGG
>JBJSXS010000674.1:0-3499 GCA_046086545.1 Gemmata sp. | reverse complement strand
CACAGGCTTCCAATCCGCTGAAAAACCTCCTCCCGAGGGCTTGATAGCTGAAGGCGCTACTGGAAGCTGATTGTTTGGCTGGTGTGATCGGTGTGATATTCGCCCTACATGCCATAACTGAAGAAATATGCGTCCACCGGCCTCATGAACGACGTCGGTCACTAACTTCCACCCCTCAACTTGCTCTTCTGAGTGAATCCCTGGAGTGCCTGGATATCCTTGGCCTTGTTGAGAGACCTGCGTCGCCTCCGAGATGATGAGGCCAGCCGACGCTCGTTGGGCGTAGTAGGTAGCGTTTAGCTCTGTCGGGATATTTCCAGGCTGTTTACTTCGCATGCGAGTGAGCGGAGCCATGACGACGCGATTGGGAAGCCGCAGCGGGCCGAGGTCGACCGGCGACAACAGTTCAGACATTTCGGTGTAACTCCGGGTTAGGGGCATCGCTCGACGGGTCTGCGACCACCGGCGTGTCTACGCTGGAACGCATGACCCGAATCAGGCGGCTGTTCGGCAGTCGGACGTGCCGCTCTGGACGGTTTTCAGGTCAACCCCGCCAACTACTTGAGGAGGGCGTCGAGGTACACCGACTTGACGACTCGGAGTTCGCTGTCCCACCCCGGCGGTCAGCCGTCGTCGCCCCTGTCTCACCCGGACAACGAACTCAGAACCACGTCCCCGCCGCCGGATGACTGGCGGATGCCGGGACAGGCGTCGTTCCTGTTCAACCTCGGGATTCCGAGGTGACGGGAAGTCAAACTGGGAGGAGTTTGGGAGAAGGCCGAGGTGGTTGGGAACGCACGGCGGTATCCAAGAAGAAACCCCGCCGAAGGGCGGGGTTGAGGGTCGGACGCGGTGGAAATTACCCTGAGAAATCGCCAGAGATTACCCTAAGCCTGCCGAGCGGATTACCCTGGATTTCCCTCGTCCTAAACCCTTGCCAATTAAGGCTTTACAGTCGGGCTGACAGGATTCGAACCTGCGACCTCTTGGTCCCGAACCAAGCGCTCTAGCCAAGCTGAGCTACAGACGTCGTTCTAATTGCCGAGTTATCCTATCGGCGCGAGCGCGAGAGTCAATACCAACCACGCCCTCACTTCCGGCGGCACAACCGTTGCCGGCGGAATCGCTAGCCGTCATACTAAATCAGACCACTAGCGCGGGCCGGTTCTCGCCCAGTTCCGATCTAGACGCTACCTCAAGCGGCGGGGCCGTGCGGCTCACCACATGATGCACCCCCCGTTCGCCGTGTTCGGTCCAGCGCTAGCCGCCACTGCCGCCGGTGTAGCGGTCGGCGTCCCGTTCCTTGTTCACCTGCTGTTCCGCAAGCGGTACCAGGTGGTGCCGTGGGCCGCGGTCCGTTTCCTCCTCGTTGCCGAACGGCGGCACAAGCGGCGTATCGATCAGTGGCTGCTCCTTGCGCTGCGCACCCTGGCGCTCTTGCTGCTGCTCTTCGCGATGGTCAGCACTACCTCCTGGGCAGAATCGCTCTGGCAGCGGATCAGGCCCGGCGCGGCGGATGTGGTGGCGAATGTGCCGCGCACCCACCACGTCCTCGTCATCGACGCCTCCCTCAGCATGGCCGCAAAGGCCGATGGGGAGCAGACGCGGTTTCAGCGCGCGCTCGCGCAGGCCGAAAACCTGGTTCGGGCCGGTAACCCCGGCGACGGGTACAGCGTCTTCGTGCTAACGACCGCACTCCAGCCCGCCGTGGCCGGGCCCTCGAACGACCCCGAGAAGGTGGTCGCGGAGCTGCGCAAGATCAAGCCCACGCACGGCACCGCCGACCACGCCGCCGCCCTCGCGACCGTCGCCGACGTGCTGGCCCGCTCCCCGCGCGCCTATCCGCGGCGCCAGGTGACGTTCTTCACCGACTTGCAGAAGGCGTCGTGGGCCAACGCGTTGCCGCGGAGCGAGGGCGGTACGGCCGAACTGTGGCAGCGCATCACCGCGCGCTCCGATGTCGCGCTCCTGGACACCGCGGGGCGCGACGCCGACAACCTTGCCGTCGCAGAGGTCGCGCTCGCGGACCCGATGCCCCTCGTTGACCAGCCCGTGTCGGTCACCGTCGTGGTCGCAAACCACGGGCGCGGCGAGCGCAAGGGCGCGCGCGTCGAACTCCTGGTGGGCCGCCCGTCTGCCGGGGTTGAGGCGCTCGCGTCCGTCGAGCAAAAGCCGGTGGAACCAATCCCCCCCGGGGGGCGGCAGGAGGTCCGGTTCGACCTCGACCACCAGCACCGGTTCCGCGAGCGCGGGGTTCACGTCCTCCAGGCGAAACTCGTCGGGGGCGACGACCTGACCCCGGACGACTCGCGGGCCGTCGCGGTCGAGGTGCGCGACGGGCTGCACGCGGTCCTCGTGAACGGCAAGGCCGACCCGGACCCGTTCCGGCGCGCCGCCACGCACCTGCACCGCGCGCTGTTCCCGCCCGGGGCCAAGGCCACCGCTACACCCAACCGGCCGCGCGAGCCGGTGTCGCCCGCCGACTTCCTCGACACCGGGTACGACCTCACCGGCGTCGACTGCGTGTTCCTGGCCGACGTGTCGAACCCGACAGCGGAACTGGCGGCCAAGCTCGACGCGGTGCTGCGGCGCGGCGGCACCGTCGTCATCGGGCTGGGGCCGAACGCCGCGACCCCGGCGAGCCGCGCGAGGTACAACGCGGAGCTCTACCGCGACGGGGCCGGGCTCTTGCCCGGCGCGCTGGGGGAGGTCGTCGCAGCGAGCGGCCCGGACGACCCCGGGTTCCGGCTCGCGGCGGACGAGGACGAGTACCGCCGGCCCCCGCTCCTGCTGTTCGGCGGCCCGCAGGCGCGCGCCGGCCTCATCAACGTGCCGTTCCGCAGCTACGTGAAGCTCGACGCGCCCCCCGACGGGCGCGCGCGCCGGGTGCTGACGTTCGCGCGCGCCGGCGCGAGGCCCGCGGTCCCCGACGCGATGCCGCCGGCACCGGATCAGAAGGGCGGGGCCAAGCCCGACCCGGCGCTGGTCGAGATGCCGCGGCACCGCGGGCGCGTGTACGTGTTCACCAGCACGTTCAACGAGGACTGGAACGACTGGCCTGCGCTGTTCACCTACCTCCCGTTCTGGCACGAGTTCCTGCGGCACGCGGTCGAGAACCCAGACCGGCACACGCTCCGCACCGGCGAGGCCGTCGAGGAGTTCTTCCCGGCCACCAGCGCGGGCCTTGCCGCCGGGCTGACCGCGCCCGACGGCACGACCGCGACAGTGCCGCTGGTGGCGCAGGACGAGGCCGCCGTCGCGCGGTTCACCGACACCGGGCTGAGCGGGCTGTACCGGCTCGGCCTGAACGGCGCGCGCGACCGGGTGTTCGCGGTCAACGTGCCCGAGGTGGTTGCCGGCGCGCCGACCGAGTCGGACCTCGGTCGGATCGACTACCGCGAGTTCCGCTCGTTCCCGGCGGTGCAGCTCGTCTCCGACGCGGCCGACGTGAAGCCGAGCAGCGAGAGCGGGGCGGTTGTCGCCGCCGCGCCGAGGCCGC
>JBJSXS010000673.1:0-7019 GCA_046086545.1 Gemmata sp. | reverse complement strand
GGCTGGCTCGCGGCCCGCACGACCGGGCTGCTGGTGCCGGTGCTGGTCCACGCGCTGTTCAACGCGGTGTCGGCGGTGTTCGTCCTGCGCGGCGGGTGAGCCCGCCGTTCCGCCCGCCTAGGCGGCGCGCTCCACGTCCGTCGTCGGTTGCGGCACGCCCAGCACCTTCTGGTACACGCCGTACACCGTTCGCGCGCACGCCTCCCAGGTGAACCCGGCCGCGTGGGCCACGCCGCGGCGCCGGTAGTACGCCAGGAACTCGCGGTCCGTGGCGATGCGGCTCAGCGCGTCGCGCCAGCCGTCGACGTTGGCGGGGTCGATGGTCAGCGCGCTGGCGCCCACCACCTCGCGCACCGCGTCGGCGGTCGAGGTGACGGCCGCGGTGCCGCACGCCATCGCCTCGACCGGCGGCATCCCGAACCCCTCGTAGAAGCTCGGGTACAAGAGCGCCTCGGCGCCCGCGTACAGCCCGGGCAGGTCGCCGTCGGGCACGTACCCCAAGTGAATGGCGCCCTTGGGCTTCGCTTCGGAGTTGAACAGGTCGCGCTCGGCCTCGGTCTTCCACCCCCACCCGCCGGCCAGCACGAGCGGGCACGCGGCTCGCTCGTCGGGCGGCAGCGAGCAGAACGCCCTGAGCAGCGTGCCGATGTTCTTCCGCGGCTCGATGGTGCCGACGTAGAGCGTGTACCGCGGCGGCAGGTTGTGCCTCGCGCGCAGCGCGGCCACCGCTTCGGGCGGCTGCGGGCGGAACTGCGGCCCGACCCCGCACAGCATCGCGGTCACGCGGTCAGGCGAAAGGCCCAGGTGCCGCTGCGCTTCGGCGCGCACGGCCCCGGTGCCGACGATGACGTGGTCCGCGAGCGCCAGCCCGCGCCGGTACGTCGCCTCGTGCGCCCTCACGCGCTCGGCCGGGTGCCACTGCGGGTACAGCAGCACCGACAGGTCGAACACGGTGACGACCAGCGGCAGGTGGGTGCGGAACGGGACGAAGTTGGGCTCGTGGTACAGGTCGAACCGGGCCGCGCGGGCGGCCGCGTGGAAGTGGGCCGCGTACCCCGCTTTCGCGACCGCGCCAACGGCCCGCTTCGCCAGCGCCTTGAGCGCGTTCGGCTTCTCGGCCGTGCGGCCCGGCGCCCCGGGCTTCTCGGCCGGGCGGAAGAATCGGCCCGCCAGGCGCGCGGCCCGCGCGCCCGGGTACAGCCAGAAGGTGTCGCGCGGGTACCCGGCGGCGAGCGCCGCGTGCAGGTTCGCCGCGGCGTGCGCGATGCCCGTCTTCGGCTTGAGGGTGGTCACCCCGTTGAACAGCACGCGCACGGCGGCATCTCCGTCTCGGCACCGGCTCCGGTTAGGCGGCCTTGCCCGGTTCCGGCAGGGGCGGCAGCGGCGCGCCCTTCACCCCTTCCAGCCCGTTCAGCGCCAGACCCAGTTCCGGGGACGGGTTCTTCACGCACGCGGCGATGTACTGCGTAACGATCTCCTTCGGCTCCCCCTGCGCCCGGACGCGCCCGTGCTCCATCCAGATCACCCGGTTACACACCTCGGCGATGGCCAACAGGTCGTGCGCCACCATCACCATGACCCGGGACGCGCTCATCAGGTCGCGCATCCGCGCCTTCGCCTTGTGCAAGAACGCGAGGTCGCCCACGGCCAGGATCTCGTCGACCAGCAGCACCTCCGGGTTGATGGCGGTGGCGATGGAGAACGCCAGCCGCAGCATCATCCCGGCCGAGTAGTTGCGCACCGGGATGTTCAGGAACTCGCCCAACTCGGAAAACGCCGCGATCTCGTCCACCTTGCCGCGGATGCTCTTCGGCGTCTCGCCCTGAAGGTACGAGCGGTACAGGATGTTGTCCCAGCCCGTCGCCTCGAACTCGAACCCGATGGCGATGTCGAACAGGGAGCAGATCTTCCCCTCGACGGTCCGCGTGCCGGCCGTGGGCGGGTAGATGCCGGCGATGGTCTTCAGGAGCGTGCTCTTGCCGGCCCCGTTGTGCCCGATCACCCCGATCCGGTCGCCCTCGTGGGCCACCAGATCGATGCCCTCCAGCGCGCGCACCCGGAGCGGCGGGTTCCGCGACTTGAGGAACAGCCGGCTCGTCACGTACTCCTTCAGCGAGACCCGCTTCTGCTGAAACGAGTTGAACGTGATCGACACGTTCTGGAGTTCGATCTTCGCCATATGCGGGCCCAGAGCCGAGTACTGAGAACAAACGCCAGCGGACGGAAGGCGGCACGAAGAGGGCGGTGCCGGGGGCGCTCTCCGGCCCCTGACTCCGGGCCGCTCACAGGTGGAAGATCACCTTCTTCTGTAGCCACCCCACGGTGCCCACAGCGAGCGCGACCAGGACCGCAGTGAGGGCCCCGGCCGGCAGGTACAGCTGCCCCAGGTGAGCCAGCCCCTCGGTCGTCGGCGCGCCCGCCAGGATCGGGTCGCGGATCAGCGAGATGTACAGGTTGGCCGGGTTGATGTCGACCACCCAGCCCAGCCCGCGCGAGTCGAACAGGCTCCGCCGGTACATGATCGGGGTGAGGAAGAACCCGAGCTGCGCGGCCACTTCGAGGATGTGCGACATGTCGTGGAAGAACGCGGTCACGAACGCCCCGATGGTCGCCACCGCCCACGCCGCGATCAGCGCCAGCAGCAGTCCCGGCAGGGCCAGCACCAGCCCCGCGAGCGCCCCGACGTCGCCCTTCAGGAACGCCTGCACCGTCACCACCACGAGCACCGCCAGGCACGCGTGGATCGCCTGCCCGAGCACCGTGCGCAGGGTGTACACGGTGTACGGCATCGGGCTCTGCCGGATGTACACCTCGTTGGTCAGGAACGCCTTGCTGCCGAGCGTGGCCGCGTCCCGCAGGAACCCCCACACGGCCAGCCCGGCCAGCGCGTAGGCCGCGTACCCGATCGGGTCGTCGTTGCCGAACAGGTTGCTGAACACCACCGTGAAAACGGCGGTCATCGCGATCGGGTTCAGCAGCGACCAGCCGACGCCCAGCACCGAGCGACGGTACCGCAGGCGCAGGTCGAGCTTGACCAGCGCCAGCAGGAAGTGGCGGGCGGCCCAGACGGCAGTCAGGTGGCGCAACATCCGTGTAGTCCCCTTCGGCACGCAGAACGCGGAGATTAGCGATCCCCGCCCGATCCCGCTAGCTCAACTTGACCGGCACACCCCGCTCGACCGGTACAAACAAACGTCGGCACCGGTTTCCCCGCCCTGTACAACGGACCGAGGGGCGCGCGGTTGCACCGCGCGTACTAGGTGTACCAGTGGGCGTACGTCGCACGGTCGTAATCGGAGGGGCGGGCGTATGGTGGTGAACGGCGTGATTGAGGGGGACTGCATCGAGCAGCTGGGCCGGCTCCCGGCCGGGTGCGCGGACCTGGTGTTCGCCGACCCGCCGTTCAACATCGGCTACCAGTACGACGTGTACGACGACAAGCGGGCGAAGTCCGACTACCTCCTCTGGACGGAGAAGTGGCTCGAAGCGAGCGTGCGCGTCCTCGCACCGCACGGCTCCCTGTTCCTCGCCATCGGCGACGAGTTCGTGGCCGAGCACAAGGTGCGGCTCGACGCGCTGGGCCTGACGATGCGCAACTGGATCGTCTGGCACTACACGTTCGGGGTGAACTGCCAGAAGAAGTTCAACCGCAGCCACGCGCACATCCTGTACTACGTGCGCGACCCCAAGAAGTACAAGTTCTTTCCGGACGAGGTGCGCGTCCCCAGCGCCCGCATGACCACCTACGCGGACCGCCGCGCGAACCCGGTCGGCAAGCTGCCGGACGACACCTGGGTGCTGCGCCCGCAGGAGACCGACCGGCACTTTCAGGACGGCTCCGACACGTGGCACGTCCCGCGGGTGTGTGGCACGTTCAACGAGCGGCTCGGGCACCACCCGTGCCAGATGCCCGAGGCGGTGCTGGAGCGCATCATCCGCGTCGCGTCCGAGAAGGGCGATCTGGTGCTGGACCCGTTCGCGGGCAGCGGCACCACCCTCGCGGTGGCCAAGAAGCTGGGCCGCAACTACGTCGGCGTGGAGCTGTCCGAGCAGTACGCCGACGGGGTGCGGAAGCGCCTACAGATGATCGAGTTCGCCGCGGGCGCGGCGGCGCCCCCCCCGCCCCCGGCGAAGTCCGGCAAGCGGCCGGTGGCCAAGCGGTGATCGCGTGTCGCGTCGGCCCGAGGTGCCGACACGGCCCCGGCTCTACTTCCCGGGGCCCGCGCTCGGGCGGGCGAACGGGATCGGCACCTCCGGCGGCACCTTCGGCTGCGCGCCCTCCAGCCGGGCCAGCTTCTCGCGGCAGTCCTGAAGGCCCTTCTGCAGTTCCTTGAGCGATTCGTCCACCTGCTTGTACTGCGCGTCGCGGACGGTCTTGCGCTCCAGGTCCGACGACTTGTTCCGGTCCACCTCGGCGCTGATCTTCTGGACGTCCTCGCGCGTCGCCTTCAGGTCGGCGCACGCGCCGGTCAGCTTTTCCTTGATCGCCTCCAGGCCCGCGACGTCCTTCTTGATGCCTTCCAGAAGCACGACCCGTTCCTTGAGCAGTTCGATGGCCGCGGCGTCCTTCTTCGTCGCGTCGGTGGCGGCGCCCGCGTCCTTCTTGACGCCCTCGATGGCGGCCGCGTCGGAGCGCACCTTCTCCTTCAGCCCCTCCAGTTCCACCTTCACCGCGTCGAGGCTGCGGATCCGCTCGTACTGGCTCGAGATGCGGGAGTTGAACTCTTCCTTCTTTACCAGCTCGGCCCGGGCCTCGCGCTCGCGGCTCAGTTCGGTGCGGAGCTCGGTGATGGACGACGCCATGTTGTTGAAAAGCGTGATCGAAACGAGCGCCACGATGCTCAGGATGGTGCCGCCGAACACCCGCCAGAAGACCGAGATGTGCTCCTCGTCCTTCTTCGGCTCGGCCCCGCGGTCGGCACCCGACTCGGCCGCCGACCGGGCCGTCTCCAGGGCGGCCACCTCGCCGCTGCGCTCCACCTCCTCGCTTCCCCCGCCCCGCTTGTTCAACAGCGACATGGTTCCGTCCCCTCTTCCGCGGCGCCGTCCGAGGTTGGCGCCGCGCGGTGTGGCAATCTGGGCCGGCGGGTATAGCGGAGTCCCCCGGGTGCCGCAACCCGACCTGACGCGGTGGGGACGACAGGAGCGCCGGCGGCTTGCGCGCGAACCGGGCCGGAAAACGGAACACGCCCGGCGCACCGGCGCCGGGCGTGCGGGTCGTACGCGAACGCGCGTCACCTCTTCTGCACGTCCGGTATCGGGGCCGCCTTCTCGACGGCCGGGGCGGGCAGCACCGGCGGCTTGATGACCGCCGGCCGGACCAGCACCGGCGGGGGCTGGAGCGCGGGCAGCGGAACCGGTTGCGGCACCGGAGCCGCCTTCGCCTCGTCCGGCTTGGCCTTTTTCTTGGTCTGGTCGAGTGGGCTGGTGGGGAGGACCAACTCGGCCCCGATCAGCACCAGGACATCCTCGCGAAACCCCTTCAGGTAGGCTTGATCGGGCATCCGGGCGTCGCCGGCCACCAGCACCATCCCGCCGGCCGCGAGGCGGCGCACCGCGTCGCTTTTGCTGACCAGTTTAACGCTCTACTCGGGTTCAAAATACCCCACGTGCGGGAGCGGGTAAAGTCGCCGGCCGTCTGTGTTACAACCGTGGGACACAAACACGACCGCCGCGGGAGGTCCCCTCCCGCGGCGGTCGTGTGCGACTGGCGTACTGGCTTATTTCTCGGGCGCCGGGGCCGGTGCCGGCAGGACGGCCGGCGCGATCTGGATCTGGATCACGCCGGGCGGCGCCGGCAGGATCTGGACGCCGCCCGGCGGGACCGGGGCCGGCAGCGGCTGGATCTCGACCGGCAGCGGGCGGATGCCGCCCGGTAGCGGGCGGCCGACGGGGGCGGGCGCGACCGCGGCGGTCAGCTCGGGCGACACCAGCACCAGCACGTCGTCCTTGAACAGCTTCAGGAAGGCCGGGCTGACCGGCCTGCCGTCGGCCGAGACGACCACGGTGCCGCCGGCGGCCAGCTTCTTGAGGGCGTCGGCGGTCTCGACCTTCTTGCCGTCGGCAGTGGTGACGGTCAGGTCCTTCACCTCGCCGAGTTCGACCTGCTTGGTGCGCATCACCTCGCGGGCGATGACGGCCGGGGCCGCGCCGCCGTTCGGGTTGATGGCGTTGCCGGCGCCGACCTGAACCTTCTCGGCCCGGACCACGGTGACCAGCACCTTGCCGTCGGTCGCCTTCAGTTCCAGGATGCGGGGGGCCGGGCCGGCGGCGACCGGCGGGGCCGGGGCGGGCACGGGGGCCGCGAGCGTCATCGACAGCACGAACGAGGTCAGCATTTCGGAGTACTCCTGGCTGGGAGAGGCGAACGGGACGGCCGCGCGGCGCGGTGTCCCTGTCAGACGAAATACCCGCCTGAAGGGATTCTAGGAATCCCGAACCCGACCCGAAAAAGATTCGGCCGGCGGCCAGAACGAGCTCGGATTCGAGGGCTACAACGCGCGGCGCCCGGGGTACTCGGCGTCGGGGCGGAACCGCTCGCCGTCGCCGTTCTCCCCGCCCTGCCACGGGTCCCCGCGCATGTGGTACCCGCCGTGCTCCCAGCTCTCCCAGTACCCCGGACGGTTCTCTTCCATGAACTCGACCCCGCGCACCCACTTGGCGCTTTTCCAGGCGTACAGCTTCGGCACCACCAGGCGCAGCGGGTGCCCGTGGTCGGGCGTCAGCGGTTGGCCGTTGTGGTGCGTCGCGAACAGGCAGTCGTCGTCGAAGAAGTCGCCTATGGGCAGGTTGGTGGTGAACCCGTACTCGCAGTGAACCATCACGAACTTCGCCCGCGGCGAGACCGCGACGTGGTTCCGCAGCTCGCGCGTGCCGACGCCCTCCCACAGGTTGTCGAGTTTGCTCCAGCGGGTGACGCAGTGCATGTCCGCGAACACGCGCACCCGCGGCAGCGCGGCGAACTGCGCCCACGTCCACTGCTTGACCGCGCCCACGAGCGGAACCGGGAACGCGGTGAA
>JBJSXS010000672.1:0-2348 GCA_046086545.1 Gemmata sp. | reverse complement strand
CTCGACGAGCTGCCGGCGTGCGCGCCGGACGTGCAGAAGGCGTTCTACTCCCTGCTCCTCGAGCGCCGCATCGGCGAGTACCGCTTACCGCCCGGAACGTGGGTGGTGGCGGCGGGCAACCGCGCGGAAGACAAGGCGCTGGTGCGCACCATCTCCAGCGCGCTGGTCAACCGCGTGCTGATCCTGAACGTGCGGGTCGACGTGGGGGAGTGGCTCTCCTGGGCGCGCGACAGCGGCGTGCGCGTCGACGTGGTGAGGTTCGTCGAGGAGAACCCGGAGGCGCTGCTGCGCCCGGTGCCGGACCGGGCGGTGCCGTTCTCGACGCCGCGCGCCTGGGCGTCGCTGGCGCGCGCGCTGGACCTCGTCGCGGCCCGCGGGCACCTCACTCCGGCGCTGGTGCGGGCCCTCGCGACCGGGCGCGTGAGCGACGAGGACGCCCGCCGGTTCGCGTCCGCCTGGGTCGGCTGACACCGCGAGGTCCACGACCGATGCCGGCACCGGAACCACCCGCGGGCGTCACGCTCTCCGAGGCGAAGGAGCTGATCCGGTGCCTCGCGGGCAGCGAGAGCGTGCTGCTGCTGGCGCCGCCGGGCGTGGGCAAGTCCGAGGCGGTTCGCCAGGCGGCGGCCGAGGCGCGCCTCGAACTGCGCTCGCTCCTGGGAACACAGGTCGCGCCCGAGGACGTGTCCGGGGTGCCGAAGCTCGTGGGCGCCCGCAGCGTCTTCTGCCCGCCGCGCGTGCTGCTGCCCGAAGGCGACAAGCCGTTCTGCCTGTTCCTCGACGAGCTGCCGGCGTCGCCGCCCGAGGTGCAGAAGGCGTTCTACTCGCTGCTGCTCGAGCGGCGGCTGGGCGAGTACCGGCTGCCCGCCGGAACGTGGGTGGTCGCGGCCGGCAACCGCACCGAGGACAGGGCGCTGGTGCGGCCGCTGTCGAGCGCGCTGGTGAACCGCCTGTTCGTGCTGCCGGTGCGCGTGGACGTGCCCGAGTGGCTCGCGTGGGCGCGGGCGAGCGGCGTGCGCCCGGAGGTGCGCTCGTTCATCCGCCACGTGCCGCTCGCGCTGCAGCGCCCGGTGCCGTCCGACCCGGTGCCGTTCTCGACCCCGCGCGCCTGGGCGCTGCTGTCGCGCGACCTGCAACTCGCGGAGGCCGCCGGCCGGCTCACCCCGGACGTGCGCCGCGCGCTGGCGTTCGGGCGCCTCGCCGCGCACGACGCGGGCCTGTTCTGCGCGCTGTGCGACGACGGCCTGGCCGAGTTGCGCGCGGCCGACGAGTACATCGAGAACCCCGCGCTGCTGCCCAACTCCGAAACCGCGATGTGGTTCGTGGTGAGCCGCATCCGGCAGGCGGTCGGCACGCGCGCGCTCCGCGCGCCCGACGGCGAGCCAGGCGCGTTCCGCCAGAAGGTGAACGCGTTCCTGCGGGCCGTGGGCGAGGAGCACCGGTTCGCGCTCATGCTCGACCACATCGAGCAGTGGGCGGCGCTGGGCGCGAACGAGGTCATGTTGTCCACGCTCAAGGGCGTGACGGGGCTGCCCGCAGGGGAGGACACCCCCCCGCACCCCCGCCCCTGAAACGGGAGGGGCTTCAAGCGCCGAGGCCCCGCGGCCGGCCCCGCCGCGCCGATGGCTCTACCCCTCCCGCTCAAGGAGAGGGGTTGGTAAGAGGTTGTGTATGTCTGAACCGCCAGCACCCGAACAACTCGCCGCGACGAACGCGGCCCGCGCGCTGAAGCTGGTTGCGGCCACACTGCCGCACCTGTCGGGCCTGTGCCACAGCGTGCGCGTCAAGGTCACACCGAGGTACCCGGTCGCGGCCATCGGCGCGTCGGGGCTCATGCTGGTGAACCCGAAGGTGTTCGCCAGCACACCGCTACAAGTCCTGGTGTTCGTCGTCGCACACGAGCTGATGCACCTGGCCCTCAACACGTTCGGGCGCGGCGGGTGCGCCGACCCGCAGCTGGTGAACGTCGCGCACGACTACGTCATCAACGACATCCTGTCGGTCGAGTTGAACTGCCCGATACCGCTGGGCGGGCTGGAGCGCCACGGGGCGCGCCACGAATCGCTGGAGGCCATCGTGGCCGAGCTGGCCCGCCACGGCGACCCGCGCCCGGACTGCTGGAGCGTCGAGCGGAAGAAAAAGCCCACGAAGAAGAAAGCTCCCAAGGGCGCGATTCAGCAGGAACTGGAGCGCGCGGGCCTCGTCGCGCCCGAACCCGAGGGGCCGGGGCCTGCAGCCGAGGAGGAACCGGATCACCCGAGCGGCGACACGCTCTCCGCCGACGAGGAGGGCACCTTCGAACCGGAGTTGGGGCCGAAGGAGCGCACGGCGCGGCGCGAGCGCGTGCG
>JBJSXS010000671.1:0-5050 GCA_046086545.1 Gemmata sp. | reverse complement strand
GAAGGACTTCATCGACTGCGGCGGCACCACCCGCGCCGCGACCACCTGCCTGCTACAGGTCTGGGTGGCGAACGACACCGCGCACCGGCTCGCGGCCGACAAGCTCGCGGACATCCTGACGCTCGCGGCCCCGTTGCTGGGGTCCGACGAGCTGCCGGTGGAGGTCGAGTACGAGCGCGAGTTCGTGTCACAATTCCCGGTGGCCGGAGCCGAGGCGACGCCGATGGGCGTGCTGTTCCACCTGGGCAAGAAGCACACCGACTGCCTGGCCCCGGACAAGTGCGGGGTCACCGGGTGCGGGCCCGCCGCGACCGGCGATTGCTGCTGACCGGCCGGCGCCGGCCGAGGCGAAATGCTTGTCCCGTTCGGACACGCGCGGCCGTATGTCCGACGCGCGGCGCGACCGGGGCGCGTCCCGGCGATCAAGCCGCGCGCGTCACGACGGGGTGAAGGAGCACCAGGTCGACAGCAACGTGCACCGGCGCTTCGGCCCGTGGCACGCGGTCCCCATCAAGTACAAAGGACGAGACGCTGGAACTGTTGATCTGCTTCTCCTGCGACAAGATCAGCGGGTACGCCACCGGCGAGCAAGAGGAGAACTTCTACGTCGTGGAGAAGACGGCCGAGGTGTTCAACGAGTTCCTGAAGGCCGCCAAGGTGCCGCTGCCGAAGAACCGAGGCGAAGTAGTAGTTTACCCGCGGGCGAACGGGCGTGCCCTTCGTCCGCGTTCTTGTGGCTCGCCGGCTCCTTCATTCATTGATTCCCCGCACTGCCTCCCGGAGTGACCGAAATGCCCGCCCACGAAGTTGATATGACGCTACCGACCCGAGAGCTCGGGCGTGCCGATCCGCGCGCGACTTCATCCGGCAGGCAACAGCGGACGTTGAACACTACCTGCTCCTCTGGGACGGCTATTTGACGACCAGCGGCAAGCGGTATGATGCGGCATTTGCAGAGGTCGGCGCGCGAGGCGAACGGAACGGCCGACTGTTCGCCTCGCGGTACAAAAAACTGAAGTCGGCCGCCCGCCCGCGCGGTTGGAGAACCGGTCTTGGTTGCCGAGCGAGCACACCTCTGGCGGACGGGCCAGGCACAGGAGTAGCCTCTAACCCTCCATCGCGGCCCAGTCCCTCGGCTTCAGCCAGTACTCGGTGAGTTCGGCCTCGGGCGTGCCGGGCGCGGGCCTGTAGTCGTAGATGTACCGCACCACCGGCGGGAGGCTCATCAGGATGCTCTCGGTGCGCCCGTCGGTCTTCAGCCCGAACACGGTGCCGCGGTCGTACACCAGGTTGAACTCCACGTACCGCCCGCGGCGGTACTCCTGGAAGACCCGCTGCTCGGGCGTGTAGGCCGCGCCTTTACGCCGCTCCACGATCGGCACATACGAGTCGATGAACGCGTCGGCCGCGGCCGTCACGAACGCGAACGTGGCCGCGGTCGCGTCCATGTAGTCGAAGAAGATGCCGCCCACCCCGCGGGCCTCGCCGCGGTGCTTCAGGTGGAAGTACTCGTCGCAGTCCTTCTTCATCTTCGCGTAGTCGGCCACACCCGGGTGCGCGTCGCACACCTGCTTCCAGGTGCGGTGGAAGTGGATGACGTCCGCTTTGAGCGGGTAGTACGGCGTGAGGTCGCCGCCCCCGCCGAACCACCTCTTCGCGCCGTGCGTCAGGTAGCGGAAGTTCGCGTGAACGGTCGGCACCAGCGGGCTGCGCGGGTGGACCACCAGCGAGACGCCGGCCGCGGTGAAAGTCGGGCCGTCGCCGGGAAGCTGCTTCGCGAACTCGGGCGACAGCTCGCCGTACACCTCCGAGAAGTTCACCCCGCCCTTCTCGAACACGTTGCCGTTCTCGATGACGCGCGAGCGCCCGCCGCCGCCGCCCGGGCGCTGCCACGTGTCCTCGCGGAACGACGCCCCGCCGTCGGCGCGTTGCAGCGCCGCGCAGATGCGATCTTGTAGGCCGCGGAAGAAGGTCACCGCCTGGTCGTGCATGGGCAGCTCCGAGGAACGAATCGCGGGGTGGCTCGGGGTGGTGCCGTCTGTTGTATCCCGTTCTTATCGCGCCTATCCTGAGCGCTGGGTGAAGTCACGTCCCGGCCCACAGGAGAACTCAGGATGCGCTCCCTCTTAACCCTGGCGCTCGCGGCGCTCGTCGCGCCGGCGACGGTCCGCGCGGCGGAGCCGCCCGTCACGTTCCACACGCAGCCGGTCAGCCGGGTGCTCGACGACCTGCGGGCCGCGGCCGACCTGGTCGGCGGCGAGCGGGCCGTCAAGGCGCTCAACGGGTCCATCAGAGAGAAGTTCGGCGAGAAGGGGCTGACCGGCCTCGACGCCGAGCGCCCGGTGTTCGGGTACGTCAGCGTTGCGGAGAAGGCCGAGGACATTGTCGCCGTGGTCGCCCTCCCGTTCACGGCCGAGAAGGAGTTCCTCGCGCTGTACGAGCGGGCCGCCGGCGCCGCGCCCAAGGACCTGGGCAAGGGCGTGTACGAGGTGTTCGCCGAGGAGAAGTCCAAGGGGCTGATGCGGTTCAGCAACCGGTACGCGTACATCGCCATCGGGGCCAAGCCCGAAGGCGCGCTGGACGACAAGGCGCTGGTGCCCGCGAACAAGGTCGTGGACCCGGCCGAGCCGGCCATCTTCACCGGCAAGTTCCACTTCGACCGGCTCCCGCCCGAGGTCCTCAAGGCGGTCCCGAGGCACATCGCGGACTTCAAGAAGGAGATCGAGAACAACGCCGGCGGGCTGCCCATCGGGCAGCAGGAGCTGGGCGTCTTCAAACCGCTGTTCGAGGAAATGGAGAAAATGGTCGGGCGGTACACGGTGCTGCTCGCGGGCACCGACACCGCGACGCTGCGGGTGGGCCTCGACGTGGGCTCCGGCGACCTGAGCACCGAGTTCGCCCTGAAGGGCAAACCGGACTCGGCACTGTCGAAGGCCATCGCCGCGCGGAAGCCGACCACCAACAAGTTCGGCGCGCTGCTCACGCCCGACACGGTCGCGGGCTTCAAGGTGCGGCTGCCGCTCTTCAGCGACGAGGTGCGCACCGGCATCGCGAAGACGCTGGAAGAGGGGCAGAAGTTGGTGCCGCAGAACGAGCCGGGCAAGGCCGCGGCCGACGAGCTGTTCAAGGGCCTGGTCCGCACCGTGAAGGCGGGCGAGTTCGACATCGTCGGCGGCGTCCGCGGGCCGAACAAGGACGGCGACTTCGCACTGGTGGCCGCGGTCGCGTTCGAGGACGGCGCCGCGCTGGAGAAGGAGTTTAAGAAGTTCGTGCAGGCGCAGGCCCCGCAGGACGAACAGGAGCGGTTCAAGTGGGATGCGGACAAGGCCGGAAAGGTCAGCATCCACACGTACAAGCCCTCCGGCGGGCCCGGGGTCTTCGGTGAGATCGGCAAGCCGTTCGGGGACGGGAAGGCGCTCCTCGCGTTCGCGTTCGCGCCCAACGGCGTGTTCGTGGTCCTCGGCCCGGACCCGGTGCCCGCGGTGAAGGCCGCGCTCGCGGCGCAGCCCGCCGACGCGCCGGTGCTGGACGTGCTGGTGAACCCGGCCCGCATGAAAAAGTTCGTGGAGAAGGCCGAAGGGCAGGGGGCCGACGTGGAGCGCGCGCTGGGCGCCGACGACAAGTTGATGTCCGCGCTGTCGCTCGGCGTGACCGGCGGCAAGGAACTCAGGGTGCGGTTCGCGATCAACCTGCGGTTGCTCCCGCGGGCGGCGGCCTCGGGGTCGGCGTTCGACGCCGACAAGACCGAGCCGAAGCTCGACAAGAAGTAAGAGAAAAAGGTTCGCGGGCGCGAGGGCGGAACCCTCGCGCCCGCGAACGCCCCCGCGCGCGTCCGCGGTTGACACGCGGCGCGCGGGCGTGCTAGAACCACCCGCGTGTGGCCCGAACGGATTCCGCCTCGCCCGCAGGACGCACTTCATGGTCCCGGTGCTGACCGCACCTCCCGCCGCCCACCTCGCGCCCCCGGCCGCGCCCGACGTGTCCGTGTGCATCGCGAACTGGAACTGCGTCGACCTGCTCCGCCGCTGCCTCCAGTCGCTGTTCGAACAGCCGCAAGGGGTGCCGTTCGAGGTCGTGATCGCGGACAACGCCTCCACCGACGGGGCCGCGGACATGGTCGCGGCCGAGTTCCCGCAAGTCATCTTGATTCGGAACGCCGACAACCGCGGGTTCGCGCGGGCCAGCAACCAGGCGGCGGCCGCCGCGCGGGGCCGGTTCCTGTTCTTCCTGAACAACGACACGCTCGTGCCCGCCCGTACGCTCGGCCAGCTGCTGGCCTGTGCGGCCGCGCACCCCGAAGCGGGCATGCTCGGGCCTCGCCTGCGCGGGGCCGACGGGCGCTTCCAGATCTCGTACCGGCGCCGGCCCACGGTCGCGGCGCTCTTGCACCGGGTGACGCTGGTCCGCTGGACCGGGCTGTTCCGCCGCGCCTACTACGCGTACCGCCGCGACACGTTCGACCCGACGCGGGCGCGGGCCGTCGAGTCCCTCATGGGCGCGGCCGTGTTCCTGTCGCGCGAGGCGTTCGACGCGGCCGGCCGGTGGGACGAGAACTACGGGTTCGGGGTCGAGGACATCGACCTCTCGACGCAGGTGGCCCGGCGCGGCCCGGTGCTGTTCGTGCCGCACGTCGAGGTGATCCACCACGGCCGCGCGGCCGGCCGCGCGAACGTCCACTTCGCGGCACCCAACGTCGCCATCGGGTACGTCTGGTACTTCCGCAAGGCCGGGGCCAGCCGCCCGGCGCTGTTCGCGTACAAGGCGCTGGTCACGCTCGACGCCCCGGTGCAGATCGGGCTGAAGCTGCTCGAGGCGGCGTGGCGCCGCGCGTCCGGGCAGGGCGCGAAGGCCCGCAAGAGCGCGCTGGCGGCCGCCGGGCTGTGGGCGTTCCTGCGTCACGAACTGGTCCGCTTCTGGAAAGCGTGAGCCGCGCGGCGGCTTGAGTTTGTGGCGCGGGCTCTCCGGCCCGGCCGCAGGAACCCCGGGAAAGCCGATGAAAACCCGCACCCTGCTGCGCCTCGTCCCCGGCCTGTCGCGGCTCGCGCGCGCG
>JBJSXS010000670.1:0-2478 GCA_046086545.1 Gemmata sp. | reverse complement strand
GGCGGAGCATCCGCTCGGCGCACCGCATCAGGTCGTGGTGGCTCACCAGCCGGAGCGTGCCCGACTTGACGAACCGGAAACGGAACTTGTCACCGAGCATCGGTCCGGCAGCGGACAACGAAAAGCGCCGAATCGGAGGTGCGAAACGAAAGACCGAGTGCCTTTACCTTCGCACTTCGAATTCAACACTTTTCATTCCCCGCACGCCCCTCCCCGTCCCCCGGTTGTATCGGCAAGGTCGGCGGAACGGGCCGGTCACGGCGGTTTGGGTGCCCCGCGGTTCGACCGGCAAACCCGTCCTCAATCGACCGCCTCCGAGGGCAGTATTTTGCGTAAGTGGTCGCGTAAGTAACTGTTCACCTGGCTGGCGGTGTCCAGGCCGAGGGCGACGCGGGCGACTTCTTCGGCCTCGGTCACCTTCAGCTCGCGAATGATCCGCTTGATCTCGGGGATCTTCCGCGGGGTGGCGCTCAACTGGCGCAACCCCAGGCCCACCAGCAGCGGGACGTAGAGCGGTTCCCCGCTCATCTCCCCGCACACGTTCACCTCGAACGGGCGCAGCCCGCGTTCCCGGCGGCGCCCCTGCTCCTTCTGACCGGCCTGCACGACCATCCGGATGAGCCGCAGCACGGCCGGGTCCGTCGGGTTGTACAGGTTGGCCACGTGTTCGTTGTTGCGGTCCGCCGCGAGCGTGTACTGGACCAGGTCGTTCGTCCCCACCGAGAAGAAGTCGACCTCGCGGGCCAGCACGTCGGCCGTCAGCGCGGCAGACGGCCCCTCGATCATTGTACCGACGGGCACATCGTGTTTGAAGGGGATTCCCGCGTACTCCAGGTCCTCCTTCACCTCGTTCAGCAGCGTCTTGCACTTCCGCAACTCGTCGGCGGTGCTGATCATCGGGAACATGACGCGGAGATCGCCCTGCAGGGCGGCCCGCAGGATGGCCCGGAGCTGCGTCTTGAACAGGTCGATGTTGTGCAGGCACAGGCGCACGCTGCGCAGGCCCAGGAACGGGTTCTTCTCCCCGGTGACGGCGCCCGACACGCTCGAAAACTTGTCGGCCCCGAGGTCGAGTGTGCGGATCACCACCGGCTGGTTCGGCCCGAGCGTGGCCACCACCGACGTGTACGCCGCGTAGTGCTCCTCCTCGGTCGGGTGGGCCGTCTTGTTCAGGTACAGGAACTCGGTGCGGTACAGCCCGACGCCCTCGGCCCCGCGGTCGAGGCAGTGCCCGGCCTCCTGCGCCAGTTCGATGTTCCCGAGCAGCCGGACGTGGACCGGCACGTCGTCGCGGGTGACCGCCGGCTTGTCCCGCAGCGCCTCGTACCGGTCCGGGCGCGAGAGCAGCCGGACGCGCTTCTCCTCGTAGCGACAGAGCGTGTCGTCATCGGGGTCGATGATGAGGACGCCCTCGCCCCCGTCCACGATCACGGTGTCGCCGCCGGACACGTCGGTGAGGAACCGGCCGATGCCGACGACCGCGGGGATCTCCAGCGCCCCGGCGAGGATCGCGGTGTGGCTGGTGTTGCCGCCGCTCTCGGTGGCGAACGCGCGGACGCTCCGCGGCCCGAAGTCGGCGGTGTCCGACGGCATCAGGTCGACGGCCAGCACCACGACCGGCTCGGTCAGGTTGTCGAACGGGTTGGCGGGGTGCCCGAGCAGGGCCGCGAGCAGTTGCCGCTCGATGTCGATGAACTCGGTGGCGCGGCGCCGGGCCTCGATCGCGTGGGTGTCGCCGAGCCGCCGGCCGAAGTCTTCCAGCCGCTTGACGAAGTCGCGGATGACGCGGCTGACCGCGTACTCGGCCGAGTAGCACTCGGACTGGATGCGGGCCTCGATCTGCGTGCGGATGGCCCGGTCCTCGGCGAGCGACGCCTGGGACTCGAAGATGTTGCTCAGTTCGTGCCCGAGCCGAACGTTCATCTGCTCGCGGGTGGCGCGGGCGTTGGACGCGACCTCGGCCAGCGCGCGGTGCAGGCGCCCGACCTCGGCCGCGACCTGCTCGGGCGGCACGGTGCGGTGCGGGATGACGACGCCCTCGGTGTCCAGCACGAGGGCCGGGCCGATGGCGACGCCAGGGGAAACGCCGATCCCGTACCTGTGTTCCATTCGCCGGAGTGTCCGGTTGTGCCCGGTCTGTGGGAGAGCCGCGGCCGGCTCGGGCGGACCCGGCCGCGGGTGTCGGTCGTTCAGAGCGCGTAGTCGTCGCCCGGGGCGGCGAGTACGTCGGCCAGCGGGTCGACGGCCCGCGGCGCGTCCGGCCCGGTCACCTCCAGCACCACCTCCGAGTCCGGCAGCACGATCAGCATGATCAGTTCGGTCAGGCTGGTGCCGTCGGCCCTCGCGTCGCCGTTGGCGACGGTCACCGCGCACTCGTACTGGCGGGCCAGTTTCGAGAACCGGTCGGCCACGCGGAAGTGCAGCCCGAGCGGGTTCACGATCCGCACCACCCGGCGGAGCGGGCCGCCGGCGGGCGGC
>JBJSXS010000669.1:0-3103 GCA_046086545.1 Gemmata sp. | reverse complement strand
CGCCCCCGGCGGTGCCGACCGCGACGACAAACACCAGCTTCACGGTCACCCCGTTCAACCAGCACAACGTCTACCGGATCGACTTCGCGGTCGCGCTTCAGTCCCTCACCTACAGCACCCTCACCGGCCGGGTGACGGCGGACACGGCCTCGACCGGGGCGCTGCGGACCGGGGCCCTGGTGACCATCGCGGGGGCGACCCAGGCCGCCTACAACGGCACCTTCGCCATCACCGTCCTGAACGGGACGCAGTTCACCTACACCCCGCTCACCGCGCCGCCGGTGACGACGGCGACCACGGCCACGGGGTTCACCGCGAGCCCGGCGGCGCCCGGCGCGTACAAGATCGTCCTGGGCCCGAACATCACGGACTCGGGCGGTAACAAGATGGACCAGAACCGGAACGGGATCGACGGCGAGGTGCCGACCCAGGGCAAGTTCGGGGACGACACGTTCACCGGGTACCTGTACGCCAACACCGGGGCGGTGGCGCCGGCCGACGGCACCGGCACCAAGGGCCCGTTCGTGCCCACCGTGTACGGCACCGCGGCGAACGGCGTGACGTTCGCGCTCGTGTCCAACGGGTCGTCGTTCACGACCGCGGGGTGGAGCAACTTCCTGGCGCTGCGAACGGACCTGGCGCCGTCGCTGCTCAACACGCTGACCGGCGACTTCAACGGCGACGGCAAGGCCGACATCGCCATGCGGTTCAAGGAGGGCAGCGGCCGGCAGTTCCAGCAGTGGTGGGTGGGCGTGTCCAACGGGTCGTCGCTCACCTTCACCCTGTGGGGCGAGTGGGCCACCGGGACCTGGGTCGATGTCCTCGCGGGCGACTTCGACGGCAGCGGCAAGGACAGCATCACCGGACGGTTCCTGGGCTCCAACCCGAACGCGGACCCGGCACTGAACGGGAAAGACGCCGTGTTCGTGGCCCGCTCGACCGGGACCTCGTTCGTCAGCACCTTCTGGAACGCCTGGGTGCCGCGACCGTGGCTCGACGTCCGGGTCGGAGATTTCAACGGCGACGGTAAGGCCGACCTGGTCGCGGGAATCATCCAGAACGGCCTCCGCAACGTGTTCGTGGCGGAATCGTCCGGCTCGATCTTCACCCAGAAGTACTGGCAGTCGTGGAACGCGGTGATCACCTGGGCGGACGTGCGGGTGGGCGACTTCGACGGCGACGGGAAGTCGGACCTGATTGGCCGGGTGAAAGAGAACGGCAAGGTGTACGTCAGCACCGACTACGCACCGTCGCCCGTGCAGACGGGCGGGCAGAAGTTCTGGCAGCAGTGGAACACCGCCGTCAACTGGCTGAACGTGCAGGTGGGCGACTTCGACGGCGACGGGAAGTCGGACCTGTTGTCGGTCGCGAGCCTGCCGGGCTCGGCCGCTGACGGACGCATGTTCGTCAGCCGCAACTTCAACAAGACGCTGACGTACCGCCCGACCCTGAGCCCGGCGACGGCGGGCACGACGTTCGACGGGCAGCAGCTGTGGCTCGCGCGGCCCGGCCTGGCGACCAACTGGGGCAACGTGATTTCGGCCGACTTCACGGGCGACGGCAAGTCGGACGTGGTCATGCGGTATCTGGGGCCGGCGGCGCCGGCGAGCGGCGCGCAGCCCGCGCTGGTTACCGGCCGGTGGTACGTGGCCCGCGCCAACCCGACCGGGACCGGGTTCATCCTCGAGGACTGGAAGGCCGCCTGGGGGTCCGTCGGCGGGCTGACCCCGCAGGCGAGCTGGTCCAACGTCCGCGGGGGCTCCCACCTGTAAACCTGAAGCGGGCCGGGTCACCCGGGCGGGGCCGCGGGGCGGGCGCGCTGCACGTCGGCCAAGCCGGTCCGCGCCCGCGCCGCGTGGGCGGCGTCGGACAGCAGCGAGCGGAAGCACTCCTCGGCCCGGTCCAGGGCGCCCTGGCGGAGCCGGCACACGCCCAGGTTCAGCACCGCCGCCGGGCCGATGATGTCCGGGTCGAAAGCGGCCGAGTGGTCGTAAGCCCCGGTGCGGCCGAACTGCACCAACTGGTCGAGCAGGCCGGCCGCCAGCCCCGGGTTGCCGGCCTGAAAGTAGTACTCGGCGACCCGCCAGAGAACGGGCGGCGAGTCGGGGAACCAGTGCAGCGCCAGCTCGCACGCCTCCTCGCGCGAGAGCCGCAGCCGCGACTGGCCCGGCGAAACCGTCAGGGCGTACTCCAGCACGTCGCCCGCGGCCGGCGGCGGGCGCTCGTCCCGCCGCCGGGCCAGCATCGTCTCGCACGCCTCGGCCAACACGTCGTGCCCGCGGGGGTCGTTCAGCCGCAGCAGCGTGCGCCCGTACTCGACCCGGTAGTGCAACTGCCCCGGCCGGTCCTTCAGTTCCAGCTCGAGCAGGCGGGCCGCCCACCGGAGCTTGTCCGGCGTGACAGTGGACTGGTAGGCGTGGGTGCGCACCGCGAGGTCGAGCGGGCCGACCTGCTTGCTCTCGCGCCGCGCGAGGGCCTCGAGCGGGGTCGCGAACTGCGGGTGCAGGCGACCGACGAACCGCACGTCGGGGCGGCGCCGGAACAGCCGCAGTTCGGCCGTTTCGCTGACCGCGTCGGGCCGGTCGGCACGCGCCTGGGCCTGAACGCGCACCGCGTACGCCAGCACCCCGCTCATCGCGAGCGCCGCCCGCACCTGCTGCGGGCTGAACGACACCACCTCCTCATCTGGGTTGAGCCACAGCACCCAGTCGCCGCGCGCCTGGGCGAGCACCGCGTTGCGGGCCGTCGAGAAGTCGTCCTGCCACGGCACGGCGGTCACCCGCGCGCCGCCCGCCGCGGCAACTCGGGCCGTGCCGTCGCCCGACTCCACGTCCCCCACCAGCACCTCGGTGGGCGCCAGCGGCACGACCGACTGGAGCAGGCGGGGGAGGCTGTGGGCCTCGTTCTTGGCCAGGACACAAACGCTCAGAGTCATCGGGCGGACCAGTGAGAAGGGGAACGGCGACGGGTGCATTCTACCGCCGGGGGCGGGGGCCCGCGCGTCAGCCCGCGACGGCGAACGTGACCGCCTCGATGTCGCACCGCCCGCCCTTCTTGAACGGCCGCGGCATCGGCTGCGCCGCGCCGGTCGCGTCGATCGTGC
>JBJSXS010000668.1:0-2448 GCA_046086545.1 Gemmata sp. | reverse complement strand
CCGTTGCCGCCGAAGTCACTGGGGGTCTCGACCAGCCCGGTGCCGAAAATGTAATGCCAGATCCGATTGACCATGACCCGGGCCGTGAGGGGGTTGTCGCGGCTCGCGAGCCAGTTCGCGAGCTTCAGGCGGCGCTGCTGCTCGGGCTCGTCGGGGGCCAGCGTCAGTCCGCCGAACACCTCGAGCCCGCCGGGAGGAACCACCTCACGCGGCAGGGTGTGATCGCCCCGGTGCAGGCGGCGAATTTCCGGCGGCTGCGAGAAAGTCCCCAGCCAGGCATTCAGCCCCTCGGTCAGCTCGCCGATCCGCCGGCGGGCGTCGGCCGCATGGTCGAACAGCCGGCCTCCCTCGCTGGCCTCTTCGGCGGAGAGCCGTTTCAGAAAGGCGCGGGGATCTTCTGGTCCGAATTTCTCGCGGTCGGCCGCCGAGGCCACTTCGCGCCAGGTGTCTCCCTCCTGCAGTACTTCGATGCTGTAGTCGGTCGCCACCCGGTCCTGGAACTGCAGATGGCGATCGCGTCCCCAGACCACTTTCGACACGGTCACCTCGGCGGGAAAATCAATCCGCACCCACCCCTTCCCTGAGGTGTTCGAGATCCAACTGCGGTTGTTCCCCACCTGCCCGTCATTCACATGCTCGAGCTTGTGAATCTCGTGCCCGGGCAAGGTGCCGCTGGCCGAAGGCTTCGCCCCGGTCGAGGCGAGGGCCACGTTCTTCCCGGCAGGGTCGTAGACTTCCAGCTCGTCGAGGCACGGCTCACTGGCGTTGGTGGCGCGGATGGTGAATCGCAGGGCCTTCGTCTGGATCGCGGGAAAGGTCTCTTCATTCATCCGGGCATTCACCGCGGGGCGCAGTTTGCCCGCGGGATTGGGCTGGCCGGCCGCTTTGGACCGCAGTGCCGCCAGCCGCTCTTCGTGCTGCTGTACCTGCCCCCGCAGCCGGGCCACTTCCCGGTCCGACTCTTCGGTCCGCTCACGCGGCAGTGGACGGGGGGCGAAATTGACCCCGGCAAACACCCCTTGCAGCGCGTAGTAATCGCGCTGCGAGACGGGGTCGAACTTGTGGTCGTGGCAGCGGGCACAGCCGAGCGTCAGCCCCAAGAACGCCTTGCCGACCGTATCGATCTGGTCGTCGACCATGTCGCTGACCATCTTCTCCTTGTCCGCGTCGCCCCGATCCCACGCCCCGTTCACGAGGAAGGTCGTGGCGACCAAGCCGTCCGCGTACGGCTGCTTGCCGTCCGGGGGCGGGAGCAGATCGCCGGCGATCTGGTGCACGATGAACTGATCGAAGGGCAGGTCGCGGTTGAGGCTCTGCACGACCCAGTCGCGGTACCGCCACGCTTCGAGCGGCTCGCACACCGGGTTGCGGGCCTTCGGGTTGCCGTCGTGGTAGTCGGCGTAGCGGGCCACGTCGAGCCAGTGCCGCGCCCACCGCTGGCCGTAGGCGGGAGACGCGAGCAGTTGGTCGACGACCTTCGCGAACGCCTCCGGGGACTCGTCTTTGAGGAATGCGTCCACCTCGTCGGGGGTGGGTGGCAGCCCCGTCAGGTCGAATGTGACTCGCCGCAGCAGCGTGCGCTTGTCCGCCGGTGCGGCGGGCTTCAGGCCGGCCGCGTCGAGCTTCGCCCGGACGAACGCATCGATCGGGTTCGTGGGCTGGGGCGCGACCTTAGGCACCCCGGGCCGCTTCACCGGTTGGAACGCCCACCAGTTGCGGTGTTTGTCGGTGACCGCGAACTGCGCACCGGGCTTCGGCGCGATCCCGGAATCGGGCCAGACCGCCCCCGCCTCGATCCAGCGAGAGAGGAGAGCGATTTCCGCGTCCGACAACTTCCCCTTGGGCGGCATCTTCAGATCGCCGGCGTAACCGACCGCCTTGACGAGCAGGCTCTCGGCGGGCTTTCCGGGCACGATCACCGGGCCGCTGTCGCCGCCCTTGAGCAGCGCCGCCCGCGAGTCCAGCCGCAGCCCGCCCTTCGCCTTCTCGGCCCCGTGGCACGACTGGCACTTCTCCACCAGCAGCGGGCGGACGTGCTTCTCGAAGTCGTCCGAGGCAGTCGCCGCGCCGCCAAAACAGGCGAGCAGAAGGAGCGACGTCCCGCAACGAGTCTGAAGGGCACTCATGCGAGTACCTCCTTGACGACTTTCGCCCCGGTGATGCGCGTCTCGTCCACGCCGTATTTGGGGAAGCTCAGCCGCTCGTGATCGAGGCCGAGTTGGTGCAGGACGGAGGCCATCAGGTCGGGCACGCTCACGCGATCCGTGACGGCGCGGTAGCCGAACTCGTCGGTGGCCCCGTGGACATGGCCCGCCTTGAAGCCGCCCCCGGCGACCCACAGCGAGAAGGCGTGACGGTTGTGGTCTCGGCCGTCCTTGCCCTGTGAGATCGGCAACCGCCCGAACTCGCCGGTCCAGAGCACGATGGTGTCCTCGAGCAGTCCGCGGG
>JBJSXS010000667.1:0-6147 GCA_046086545.1 Gemmata sp. | reverse complement strand
GTGCACGACAGCAGGAACAGCTTGTGCAGGTCGCTGCGCGCCCGGGATCACCGACACGTTGTAACTGATCCCGGCCGTGCACGACAGCAGGAACAGCTTGTGCAGGTCGCTGCGCGCCCGGTCGTAGACGATGGTGGAGATGGCGTTGCCCGCGATGGCGAACGTCCGCGGCCTCACCGGGGTCGGGTCCGGGTACATCTTGCCGGCCACAAGGATGTACATGTCGGACCCGTGCAGCCACCCGGCCGGGAGCGCCGCGCGCTCGTCCGGCGGCACCCACGGCGGCGCGAAGAACATCGACGCCGTGGTGCTGCCGTCGATGTGCCGCTCCACGTGCCGCCTCCCGTCCACCGTGACCGGGATGCGAACCGGCGGGAAGAACCCCGGGACGCTGGCCGACGCGAGCAGCACCGTGCGGAACAGCTCGCGGCTCTCGCACGTGCCGCGGGCCGCGATGGCGCCCATGTCCCACACGGTCGCGCGCCGCGCGTCGAGGTCGGTGGTGCCGACGTAGAACCGCCGCCCCTTATTGTGTTCGGCCGCGAACCGGGCGATGCGCTCGTCGGTGGCGGTCTCGTTGATGACCTGTGCCAGCGGCGAGCTGTCGGCGAGCGATTCGGACAGGACCGACGACAGCACCCGTTTCCGTCGGTAGATGTCGGAACTGCGGAGCGTCGTGTAGCACCGCTGCAGTTCCGCGTCCTCGGACGGCCCGAGGAACGCGAACGCGCCCAGCAGCGCCCCGGTGCTGACGCCCGTCACGACGTCGAACTCGGGTCTGGTGCCGGTCGCGGTCCAGCCCGCGAGGACGCCCGCGGGGTACGCCCCGTAGGAGCCGCCGCCGGTGACCAACAGGATGTTCTTTTTGGGCAGCGGCACGGGCGGCTTGACCGCGGCGCGCGACTTCTCGGCGAACGCGAGCAGGTCCTCCGGCCCGGTGGTGCCGCGCCCGGCCGCCTGCGCCTCCACGTCGAGCCACCCGACGGACGCCCTCAGTTTCTGCTCGGCGCCGTCGCGCTCGCGAACCCGCTTGAAGGGCGAGCGGCCCGCGCCGCCGCACCCGAGCGCAACGGCCGCCAGCAGCAGCGCGAGACCGACGGCCGGCCGCGGGCGTATAAACGTGGTAACCATGCTTCCCCCCCGACCCGGCCGCGAGCAATAGCGGCCGCGGGGAGAGCCCGCAAGAGGGGAAAAGCCTAACGGAAAAGAGGTCCGCCCTCAGCCCCGCTGCGGGGAGGGAGAAGAGCCCTCGCGCCGGGCTCGTGATCGGCGGCGCGCCGGTGCCCTCCCGCCTGCCTCCGGGAGGGGTTGGCAGGCTCTTTTTACTTGCGGTGCCGGATGCGGGCGCGCATGCGTCGCTTCTTCCGACCAACCTTCCGCCGACCGGTGCCGCGCCGCCGACCCATGATTAGCTCCTGCCGTTAAGAGTTTTGAGTGCGGTTTGTGTCTCGTTATGAAAGCGTGATTCTAAGCCCGGGTGGGGCGAGCGACAAGGTTGCACCCCGGTACAACCGCTGCGCGCCGCGCACGCGGCCCGCGTTGCGGCCGTTCCCGCCGCGATGCCGAAGAGAATGGTTGCCCCCCCCCGCAACGGGGGGCACGATACCGGCACCGGCGGTAGGGTTGTCCTGCGTGCGCGTCGGCGTATACTTCCTACTTGTAAATTTCGGGCGGGTGCCGCCAGACGGAGTGCGCCGCGGATGCGGTTCCACCTGATCGACCGAATCGACCGCTGGGAGCCGGGCAAGAGCCTGGCTGCTAGCAAGTTCCTCGCGCTGGGTGAAGAGTACCTCGCGGACCACTTCCCCACGTTCCCGGTGATGCCGGGCGTGCTGATGCTCCAGGCGTGCGTCGAGTCGGCCGCGTGGCTCTGGCGGGCCACCACCGACTACCAGCACCCGGTGATCGTGCTCCGCGAGCTGAAGCTGGTGAAGTACGGCACGTTCATGCAGCCCGGCCGGCGCATGGACGTCACCGTCGAACTGACCAGGGCGGACGCGGCCAACGGCCGGGCGAGCTTCAAGGCCAAGGGCGCCAACGACGCGAACGAGCCGACCGTGACCGCAAACTTCGACCTGCACGGCTATTCGCTCGCCAGCCGCGGGCCGGCGGGCGCCGCGGCCGACGCGAAACTGGTCGAACACTGGAAGACCCGCTGGGCGCTGCTCACGGGCGCGCTTCGAGGTTAGCCGCGAGCCGCAGGCGAGCGAGAGGAACTCATGCTGCTGAAGGACCAAATCGCGATCGTGACGGGCGGGAGCCGGGGCATCGGCCGCGGGATCGTGCTCGCGCTGGCCCGCGAGGGCGCGAAGGTCACCTTCGTGTACCGCGGGAACGCCGAGGCCGCCAACGCGCTGGTCGCGGAGGTCGCGGCCGCCGGCGGGGTCGCCAGGGCGGTTCAGGCCGACGTCGCCGACCCGACCGCGGGCGACACCGTCGTCAACGGGGTTCTGGCGGAACACGGGCGAGTTGATATTCTGGTTAATAACGCCGGGGTCATCCGGGACAAACTGTTCCTGAAGATGGACCTGAACGACTGGAACACGGTCGTCGGGACGAACCTGACGGGCACGTTCGCGTTCTGCAAGGCCGTCGCCCAGCCGATGGCGTTCAAGCAGCGCTCCGGGCGGATCGTGAACCTGTCGAGCATCGCCGCCGACCACGTGAACAAGGGCCAGGCGAACTACGCCGCCAGCAAGGGCGCGATCAACAGCTTCACCCGCGTGCTCGCGGCGGAACTGGCCTCGCGGAACGTGCTGGTGAACGCCATCGCCCCCGGGTTCATCGCGACCGACATGAGCCAGACGGTCGTGAACATGGCCGGCGAAGACAACCTGAAAAAATTGATACCGGTGAAGCGGCTCGGCACCCCGGACGACATCGCGAACGTGGTCCTGTTCCTGTGCGGCCCGGCCGCGGCCTACGTCACCGGGCAGGTGATTACCGTGGACGGCGGCCTCAGCCTCGGGGCGGTGTCCGGCTGACCAGCCGGCTGGAGAACCCTGCTATGACGCGCGACGACATCTTCGACAAGGTCCGCAAAACGCTGGTGGAGGCCCTGAGCGTCGATGACGATCAGGTCAGCCCGACCGCCCGCCTGAAGGGCGATCTGGGTGCCGAGTCCATCGACTTCCTCGACATCGTCTTCCGGCTCGAAAAGCAGTTCGGGGTGACGATCCCGCGCGAGGAACTGTTCCCCGAGTCCATCTTCCAGGGCGACGCCGCGTTCGTCGCCAACGGCAAGGTGACCCCGGTCGGGCTGGTCGAACTCGAAAAGCAGATGCCCTACGCCGACCTGGCCGAGTTCAAGAAGGACCCGCGGCTCGACAAGGTCGAAGACCTGTTCACCGTGGACCTCATCGTGCGCTACCTCGAAGGCAAGGTCGCCGCGAAGAAGTAATCGGCCGCCGGTGGTCAGTCAGAGCCGCGCCCCCGCCGCCCTGCATTTCTGACCGACCGCCGATTGCCGACCACTGAGAACCCCTCTATGCGCTGGACCTGGATCGACCGGTTCGTGACCTTCGAGTCCGGCAAGTCGGCCACGGCGGTGAAGAACCTCAGCCTGGCCGAGGATCACTTCGCCGACCACCTCCCCGGCTTCCCGGTGATGCCGGCCCCGCTCATCCTCGAGGGGCTGGCGCAGACCGGCGGGATCCTCGTCGGCGAGGCCCGCCAGTACCGCGAGAACGTCGTCCTGGCGAAGATGTCGAACTTCAAGTTCACCCGCGACGCTCTGGCCGGAGAGCAGCTCACCTACACAACCACGCTCATCGACCTGAACGACACCGGGGCTCGGGTTGCCGCGGCCGCGCACAGCGGGACCGATCTCGTTGCCGAGGGCGAAATCCTGTTCGCCCACGCCAACCCAACCCAACTGCCGCCGGGGCTGCCCGACACCAAGTTCGTCTTCAACGGCGAACTGACCCACTTGCTGCACATGGCCGCGGCCGTCAGCAAGAAGCCTTCCCCGACCGTCTGAGCGCTACAGATTGCACAACCCCGACCAAATAACCCAACTTACCTGTGCGACTGGACCTTCCGGGTCGGAAATCCTTTCTGCCACAGTGAATCGGACGCAAGTCTACCGCCCGAATACATTACCTCTTTAGGTGCCGGTTCGCGTTTGCGCGGGCCCCGGCGTCAGGGAGTTTCGCTTCGCCCCCGGAAGTGGCAGCTATGGCCAGCACCCTCCGTCGCACCGTCTTCACCGGGTTTGGTGTCCTCAGCCCGATCGGGAACACCCCGGACGCGTTCTGGGACGCCCTCCTCGCCGGGGCGTGCGGCGTCCGAACGGTCTCGCACTTCGACGCCTCCGCGCTCCCGTGTCACATCGCGGGCGAGGTTCAGGGCTTCTCGGCGAAGGCGATGATGGCCGAGAAGGGGTACCGGAAGTCGATCAACGCGATGGCCCGCACCGTCGAGCTCGGGGTGATCGGCTCGCAGCTCGCGATGCAGAGCGCCGGGCTGGCGAAGGGGGCCGTTCCCCCGGACCGCATCGGGATCGAGTTCGCCTCGCTGATGGGCGCGAGCGACGTGAACGACATGGCGGCCGCGAGCAAGATGTCCGCGCCCGACGGTGAGACCGTCAGCTACGAGGCGTGGGGCGCGAAGGGCATGGCCGAGATCACGCCCGTCTGGATGCTCAAGTACCTGCCGAACATGCCGGCCTGTCACACCACGATCCTCTACGACATCCAGGGGCCGAGCAACACGCAGATTCCGGGCGACACGTCGGCCCTTGTGGCCCTCGCGGAAGCCGCCCGCATCATCCGGCGCGGCACCGCGGACGTGATGGTCGCCGGCGGGAGCGAGGCCCGCATCAACCCCATCACCATGAGCCGGCACAACCTGTTCATGCAGTTGTCGAAGCGGAACGACGCCCCGGCCCGCGCGGTGCGGCCCTTCGACGAGGCGCGCGACGGCACCGTTCCGGGCGAGGGCGCCGCGGTGTTCACCCTCGAAGAGATGGGGCACGCCCGCGCCCGCAACGCGAACATCCTCGGCGAACTGGTCGGGTGGGCCGCGGGTGTGGACCGCGGCAAGAAGGGGCCGGGGCTGGCGCGGGTGATTCGCAACGCTTTGACCGCGGCCGGCATCCAGCCGTCCGACGTGGACCACGTGAACGCGCACGGCACCGGCACGACCGCCGGCGACGCGTTCGAGGCGCGCGGCATCGCGGAGGTGTTCGGCCGCGACGTTCCGGTTTTTGCGCCCCTCGGCCGGTTCGGAAACCTCGGTGCGGCAAGCGGTTTGATGGAATTGGCGGGCTCTGTCCTTGCGCTCAAGACCGGGCTGCTGCCCGGCACGCTCAACCACGAGAACCCGGCCGCCGACTGCCCGGTTCGCGTTCACGTCGGCGCGCCCAGGCCCGTAACCAGGCCCTACGCGGTGAAGGTGACGTACACCGACCTCGGCCAGTGCGCCGCGGCGGTGGTTCGCAAATACGAGTAAACCCGAGACCCGAAAGACGAAATCCGAAAAGGAGCAGAGCCGGTCGCGAGCGTCTTCATTGTCGGATTTCGTGCTTCGAGTTTCGAACTCTCCAGTCTGGGGATGCGTGATGCGCAGGCGCGTGGTCGTTACCGGGATGGGCGTCATCACCCCGCTGGGGCACAGTCCGGCGGAACTGTTCGCCAACGTGGTCGCCGGCAAGACCGCGGTCGGCCCGATCAAGCACTTCGACGCGCGCACGTTCCCGACCACGTTCGCGTCGCAGGTGTCGAACTTCGACCTCGGCACCTACCTGCCCAGCGCCGAGAAGTTCGCCAACTGCGGGGTGAACACCAGGTACGCCCTCGCCGCCGCGAAGCAGGCGCTGCAGGACGCCGGGCTGCTCGACGCGCCGGGCGACCGGTCGCGGTTCGGCGTGTACCTCGGGTCGGGCGAGGGGCAGGAGAACTTCGAGGCGCTGACCACCAGCACCGCGAAGGCCACGCCCGACGGGGAGCGCACCGCGAACCTCGGCGTCGCCGCAAGGTACCTGTTCGAGCGCCTGAACGGCCCCCAGGAGGCCGAGGCGGAGATGTACGCGCCGGCCGGCTACCTGGCCGACACGTTCGCGCTCGACGGCCCGTTCGCGTCGTGCCAGACCGCGTGCGCCGCGAGTTCGCAGGCCATCGGTGAAGCGGTGGAGATGATCCGCACCGG
>JBJSXS010000666.1:0-5345 GCA_046086545.1 Gemmata sp. | reverse complement strand
GCCGATCTCGCACCCCGTTCTGCCTGGCGACGTCCGCGAACAGGTCGAGAAGAACAGCGTTCGCCCGGTCGCCGATCGCATGGACGCAGACGTTCAGCCCCGCGGCGTCCGCGCTGCGGATCAGCGAGCGCATCGTGTCCGGTTCCGTGACGTACACGCCGCTCGTCTTCGGGTCGCTGTCGTACGGCGCGAACAGCTTCGCGGTGCTGCTCCCGAGCGAGCCGTCCATGAACCCCTTCACGCCGCCGATGCGGACGTAGTCGTTGCCGAAGTTCGCCGCGGTACCGGTGCTCGCGAGTTCCTTGTGCCCTTCGACGGGCCAGCGCAAATCGAGCCGGCAACTGAGTTTGCCGTCCCGGGCGAGTTGCTGGTACACGCGGAACAGCTTCCGCCGGGTGTCGGGGCCTGTTCCGCCCATATCTTGCGCGCTGGTAATGCCGTTCTCCGCCAGCGCCTTCTGCGCCGCGATGACCGCTTCGCGAATCTCCTCCTCGTCCGGCTCTGGGATGAACTTTTCGACAAGCGCCATCGCGTTGTCTTTGAGTACGCCCGAAGGCGTTTTGCCGTCCGCGAGCCGGTAGATCACGCCGCCGGGAACGTCTGTCGTGTCGCCGGTGATGCCAGCCAACTTCAGCGCGGCGGAGTTGGCGACGCCCATGTGCCCGTCGTACCGGCGGATGAACACCGGGCGCTCCCTGACGTACCTGTCGAGCAGCGCCGCTGTGGGCAACTCACCCTTGAACGTCCGGTCGTGGTCCCACAGCCCGCCGAGAACCCAGCGCCCGCGCGAGGTGGCCGTGTCGAACGCTTGCAGACGCTTGCCGAACTCGGCTTCGTCCTTCGCGTCCTTGAGATCGACGCGCGACAGCGACAGCCCGCCGCCCAGGAAGTGCAGGTGGCTGTCGTAGAAGCCCGGGACCAGGCGCTGGCCCTTCAGGTCGACAAGCTTCGTCTTCGCCCCCGCGAGCGCCTTCGCCTCGGAGTCGGTGCCGACCTTCAGGATGCGGTCGCGCCAAACCGCGACCGCCTGGGCCTCCGGGTGCTCGGGGTCCCCGGTCCAAACCTTGCCGTTGTGAACGATGAGGTCGGCCGCGACCGCTGGCTCGGCACTGGGCACGAGGAGCGAGAAGAGGAGTATCGAAGACATAACGGGTTCCGGCTTGTAGTCCCGGAGGGGCGTCAGATGTCAACCACGGGCGAGCAACTCCCGGGCTGACAGCTTGACGCCCCTCCGGGGCTCAAGGCAAATCAGACCACCTTTTCCGGCACCTCGAAGCCCTTACGGTACTTGCGGGTGAGCAGGGCGTTCGCGGCCTCGTCGTTCACGAACTTCTCGGCCTTCGCGTCGAAGTCGAGCTTCTTACCGACGCGCAGCTTCTTGCCGTCGAACTTGACGCCGCTGTCCTTCAGGTGTTCGGTCATGCGGGCGAGCGCGTCGTTCGCGGCCTCGTTGCCCGCGACGGAAATCTTCTTCGAGTCGAACGGCTCGTCTTGACCCAGCCTGTGGCTAATGTGGCCCAGGTGGCACAGCCCACTGGAGATGTGGCCGACCTCGATTTCCGCGTGCAGCTTGGTGGTGTCCCGCGAGCGCACGCACTCGATGAAGTTGCCGAAGTGGTCGCCCCCGCGCTTGCGCTCGGCCGCGACCTTCGGCACCGCTTCGCCGTCGCCCTTGCCTTTCGGGTAGAACTTGCCGCCGGCGACGACGCCTTCCTCGAAGTGCAGGATGTTACCGACGGACTGCCCGCGAAACGCCGGCGACTTCAAGCCGCGCGTCTCGAAGATCAGCTGTGTGCCGCCGAAGTCCATCACGGTGACTTGAGTGTTCGGCGTCTGGCCCTGGTCGTCGTTCGCGTACCGCCCGCCGAAGCTGATTACGCTCTTCGGCCACGTCGCTCCGGGGATCACCCAGCGCGCAATGTCCATCTGGTGGACGCCCTGGTTGCCCATGTCGCCGTTGCCAAAGTCCCAGAACCAGTGCCAGCGGTAGTGCACCAGGTTCTCGTGGTACGGCTGGTCTTGCGCCGGCCCGAGCCAGATGTTGAAGTCGAGGTCCGCGGGCGGGTCCTTGACGGGCTTGGTGCCGATGTCGCCGCGGGTGCTGCCCCCGGTGCCGCCGTCCTTGTAACATAGGCCGCGCGACACGAGCAACTTCCCGAGCTTGCCGGATTTCGACAGCGCGAGCAGGTCCTCCCACCCTTGCGAACTGCGGCTCTGCGTGCCGTGCTGCACCACCCGCTTGTGCTTGCGGGCCATCTCCACCGCGATGCGCCCTTCATGGACGTTGTGCGACATCGGCTTTTCGACGTACACGTCCTTGTCGGCCTGGCACGCCCAGATGGTCATGAGCGAGTGCCAGTGGTTCGGCGTCGCGATGCTGACCGCGTGCAGGTTCTTGTCTTCGAGCACCTTGCGCACGTCGGTGACGGTTACCGCCGCGGGCTGCTCCTTCTTGGCGATCTTGTCGAGGTGCTTCTTGTAGGTCGCCTTGTGCGGGTCCACGAGGTAGGCGATCTCGACGTTCTTCATACCGAGGTACGCGTCGGTGTGGCTGTGCCCGCGGCCGTTCAGGCCGGCGACCGCGATCCGGACGCGGTCGTTGGCGCCCATCACGCGCCCGGACGACTTGGTGCCGCCGATGGTGACGGTCGCGGCAGCGGCGAGCGTTGTTTGCAGGAACTTCCGGCGTGACACGCGACTCATGTGTGCGGCTCCGGCAGCGGAGGAGGGAAGAGGAGGGCGGACGACAGAACGATACCCGTTAGACGGGCGCGGGGCAAACGCGTTTTCTGCTACACTGCCCGCATGAGCGCATCCGACACCCGGTCCGACCTGGCGACGAAATACCTCGACCAGCTCCCGTACCCGCCGTACCCGGTGCAGGAGGAGGCGCTGCTGGCGTGGTTCACGTCCGAGCAGGGCGTGCTCGTGTGCGCCCCCACCGGCACCGGGAAGACCCTCATCGCGCACGCGGCGCTGTTCGAGGCGCTGCACACCAACACGGTGGCGTACTACACCACGCCGCTCATCGCACTCACCGAGCAGAAGTTCGCGGAAGTGCAAGCCGCCGCAGTGCGGTGGGGGTTCAAGGCCGAAGACGTCGGCCTCGTGACCGGGAACCGGCGCGTGAACCCGAACGCGCGCGTCCTCATCGTCGTCGCCGAGATCCTGCTGAACCGGCTTCTCCACCCCGAGGGGCACAGCTTCGAGCACGTGTCCGCGGTGGTGATGGACGAGTTTCACAGTTTCGCCGACCCCGACCGCGGCATCGTGTGGGAACTGTCGCTGAACATGCTGCCCAAGCGGATCCGGCTGTTGTTGCTCTCCGCGACCGTGGGCAACGCGGGCGAGTTCACGAACTGGCTCGACCGGCAGCACGGGCGCCAGATCGAACTCGTCGAGGGTAAGGAGCGCAAGGTGCCGCTCACGTACCGGTGGGTGCCGGACCAGTTCCTGAACGAACTCATCGTGGACATGGCGAAGGGCGATGACGCGACCCGCAAGACGCCGGCGCTGGTGTTCGCGTTCAACCGCGACGAGTGCTGGAGCATCGCGGAGCAGTTGAAGGGGCTCGACCTGATGAACGCGGCGCAGAAGGCCGCGCTGAACAAGGAGTGCGACGAGCTCGACTGGCCGCACGGGGTCGGGCCAAAGCTCAAACAGATGCTCCGCCGCGGGGTCGGGGTACACCACGCGGGGCTGCTCCCTAAGTACCGCCGCGCGGTTGAGGAGCTGTTCGAGAAGAAACTGCTTTCGGTCGCGCTCTGCACCGAAACGCTGGCCGCGGGCATCAACCTCCCGGCGCGCTCGGTGGTGCTGACCACGCTCATGAAAGGGCCGTTCGGCAAGGAGAAGCTGATCGAGGCAAGCACCGCGCACCAGATCTTCGGCCGTGCCGGCCGCCCGCAGTTCGATACCGAGGGGTTCGTCTACGCGTACCCGGACGAGGACGACGTGCGCATCCTTCGGTGGAAGCAGCAGTACGACCAGATCCCCGAGAACACCAAAGACCCGGGGCTGATGAGGGCGAAGAAGAACCTTATCAAGAAGAAGCCGACGCGCAACTCGCAGAAGAAGTACTGGACCGACGCGGACTTCGAGAAGCTCAAGACCGCCCCGGCGGGCCGGCTGTACAGCAAGGGGCCGCTCCCGTGGCGCCTGCTCGCGTACCTGCTGAAGGTGTCTCCGGACGTGGAGAAAATTCGCGGCGTCGTGAAGAAGCGGCTGCTCGATCAGGCCCGCATCGACGCGGGCATGAAGCAACTCACGCGCATGCTGGTGACGTTACACAATAACGCGTTTGTGAAGCTCGACCCGCCGCCGCCGACCGAAGAGCCCCGGGCGGCTGCGGCGCCCCCTTCTACACAAGTGAAGGGGGAGAAGGAAAGAAAACCGACGTTGCTCGAACAAGCGCTCGCGACACAACTCGGCACCTCTACACCTCTCCCTGAAGGGAAGGCCGGGGTAGGGGGTGAAGCATACATCCCTGCCACCGCGACGCCGACCCCGGAGCTCGACAAACTCCTTGTGTTCCGGGCGTGCCACCCGCTCTACGGGGCGTTCCTCATCGACCTTCTGGGCGTCGCGAACCGCGAAGAGCGGCTCCAGTTGCTCGAAAGCGTACTGGAACTGCCGCGCCCGCTGCTGAAGTTCGTCCGCGTGCCGTGGGACCTGTCGCCGGGACCGCTTCAAACCGAGAGGCTCGACCCCGAGCTTGTTGCGAAGGGCTTGATCACCGCGAAACCGCCCAAACAGGAGGGCGCCGAAGAGGAGGAAGAAGAGTGGGTGCCGTGGGACGAGCGCCCGCCGGCGCTCGCCGAAAAGGCGCGCATGCTGTTTGACTCCAAATACCCCGAGGTGGGCGACTTCAGCACGACGAGCGTGTGGGCCGCCGCGGAGGTCATTAACTACGGCAACTTCAACACGTACGTCACCACGAAAGACCTGACGAAGCAAGAAGGCCTGATCTTCCGGCACCTGCTCCGGCTCATCCTTTTGACACAAGAGTTCGAGCTACTCACGCCCCCGGGCCTCACGGCTGAAGAGTGGAAGAAAGAGCTCACCGAGATTTCCGACAAGCTCACCGACCTCTGCCGCAACGTGGACCCGACGAGCACCGAGCAGGCGATCAAGCGCGCCCACGGCGCCGACGTCGTGGAGGGCGAGGATCGCGCCCAGGTTGTCGTTGCGACCACGCCCGAACGGTCCGCCGCCGGGCTGACCGCGGAGGAGGAGCAGGATTTCGGCGCCGGACTTGCCGAATAATCGCACGCGGGCGGTTGTCTGCTGTCGGTTCGCTGGACAAGCCGACACGCCTTAGTACTACAGCGCAGGCTTCTTTCGTT
>JBJSXS010000665.1:0-8681 GCA_046086545.1 Gemmata sp. | reverse complement strand
CGGCGAGTTGCACACTCATCCCGCCGCCGCGCGACATGCCGGTGAAGCACAGCGGCAGGTGTTCGAGTTCCGGGTGGCCGCTCTGTTTCGCGAGGTCGGTCAGGGCGGTCTTCAGGAGTCCGAACTCGTCCTTCTTGACGGCGTCGAAGTCCATCTGGACGTAGGCGAACCCCCAGCGCCGGCACGCCGCCTGCCAGTGCTTGCTGACGGGGTCGCCCTTCGAGAACGGGTTGCAGACGCCGCCGCGAACGGTCTTCACGCCCGGGGGAATCCAGACGCTGAAGCCGACCTTGTCCTTCGAGCCGCCGAGGACCGGGTCGCGGGTGCGCGGCGTCTTCAGCGTGTACTCGGCGCGGTACGTCTCGTCCTTCGGCACGGGCTGCGGCTCATCCGCGAGCGACGCGGTGGCGAACACGGACGCGGTGAGGGCGGCGAGCAAGTGGATGCGCGGCATCGGCGTCTCCGGTCACTTTGGGGCCACGACCTTGCCAGGCACGCGCACCGGGTCGAGGCTGGGAACGTAGTTCTTCATGTCATCGCCGCGCTTCACGAGGTCGCCGACGAACGGCCGCACCGGAACCCGGTCCTTTTCGGTGGGCTTCTTGTCGAGGAAGGCGCCGTCGGTCAGCGACACCCACACCGGGCGGCGGTAGTTCACCAGGTCGGCACCCAAGTCCTTCACCTTGTGGACCGCGTCGCTGTTCGGACCCACGGTGAGTTCCAGCACGCTGTAGTCGTGGCTGACGCGGAAGTAGCGGTACCCGCACCGCGGCGGTTCGCCGCCGGACTTCATCACGTCCGGGTACTCGCTCAGCCAGTAGAGGTTGCCCTGCACCCAGTTGACGTACACCCACTCGTTCGGCTTCAGGATGTCGTTCATCGAGATGCGCTTCACCACCTCGCCTGTCTTCTTGTAGATCACGATGCGGTCCGCGAACCCGGCGTACTTCTTGAACTCGTCCGGCGGGTTCTGGTTGAGCTCCTTCTCCTTGCCGCCGGGCGGTTTGCTGCCGGCCCCGGTCCAGTTCGCGGTCTGAAACACAGCGAACGTCTCGCCGCCGGGCGCCACGAAGATGTGCGCGTACGCGACCTTGAAGTGTTCGAGGCCGTAGGGCAGCCCGACGAGCCAGCCGATGTGCGTCGTGCCCGTCTTCGTGTCCTTCCAGGTGAACTCCCAGCCGTCCTTGCCGTCCGGCTGCTTCTTCGACTCGGCAGTAACGACGTACCGCCCGTCGGTGGACTGGCACCCGTCCACGTAGCCGGGGCGGGTATGGCCCGCGAGCGCGGCGCCGGAACAACTGAGTGCCGCGAGCAAGGCGAACAGTTGGCGCGTCATGACTGACCCGTGGTGGAGTTGTCCGTGGCGAATCACTTCTTATCGGCGGGGAGCTGACTGGGCTTGTCCGTTGAAGGGAAGTTCTCCGGGATCGCGCCCGTCGCCTTCCCTGTCGCGGCCCACTCGGTGCTCCGCTGCATCGTGGTCACGAACCCGACGCAACTCATCGCGAACACGTCGTGCCCCATCGGCGTGTGGACGATCCGCCCCTTGCCGTACTCGACCGTCCACACGATCGGCTCGTTCGCCTTCGTCGCGGGGCAGTAGGCGGTCGCCAGCACCTTCACGCCCTCGGCCGGGCCGCGCAGGTTGTGCATGAGCTGGTCCTTCGCGTGCATCCACTCCTTCGGCATGCCCTTCGTGATGGGGTGGCTCGCGTCGCGTACGACGACCGCGTACGGGTGATTCGTCTCGCCCGTCCCCTTGCCCTCGCCTTTCGGAACGCGGACCTCCTTGCCGTCGTCGTCGAGGTACACGCGCCCGCCGAACTTGCTGTCGCGCCAGCCGAGGCCGATCATCGCGTTAAACTCGGGCCAGCCGGCGAAGCAGTTGTTCGCGGCGTGGAAGAGCACGAAGCCGAGTTTCCCCTCGCGGACGCGGGCCTCGAAGTCCTTCTGGAACGGGGCCGGCCACGCGGCCCCGTTGTAGTTGCTCACCACCGCGTCGTACTTGCCCAGGTCCGGCGGGAACGGCACCGTGCCCTCCGGGGCCTTCTCGCCCGCCTTCACGTTCGACGACACGTCAACCGTGAACCGGCCGCACTGCTCAAGAGTTTTCTTGAGGTACGGCGTCGTTTGCTTCCAGTTGTGGTTGTTCTGCCCGTCGATGATGACGACGCGGATCTTGGCATCGTCGGCGGCGACCGGCGACGCGAAGCACGCGGCCAGCGCCGCGGCGGCGAACAGTGAGCTGAGCAGACGCATCGTCCACCTGTGGTGTTCACACGAGAAACTGGTCCGAGGTCAGAACGCTTCCTTGACCGGCTCGGCCCGAAGGCCGAGGAAGGTCATCGGCCGCCCCTCCTTCGACGTGTATTCCTTGTGGCAGTCGATGCCGAGCGCGAGGCACATCGTCGCGAGGAACTCTTGCGCGTTTACCGGGCGGTCGGTCACCTCGCCGCCCTTCGCGTCCACCTTGCCGATCACGGTGCCGCCCTTCACCCCGCACCCGGCCAGCCACGTCGTCCAGGCCTTCGCGTAGTGCCCGGCGCCGAGCGTCTGGTTGTACCCGCTGTCCGCGAGTTGCGGGGTGCGGCCGAACTCGCTCATGAACACCACCAGCGTCGTGTCGAGCAGTCCGCGCTGCTTCAGGTCTTCGAGCAGGAACGAGATGGTCGGGTCGAGGTACTCGGCCCGGCGCTTGATGTTCTTGTCCGCGCCGCCGTGGTCGTCCCAGCCGTCGAGCGTGACCTCGACGAACGGCACGCCCGCTTCCACCAACCGCCGGGCGAGCAGGAGCGACTTGCCGAACTGCTTGGTGCCGTACCGCTCGCGGGTCGCCGCCGGCTCCTTCTCCAGGTCGAACGCCTTCATCTTGTCGGAGCGGAGGAGTTGCAGCGCCTTCTTGTAGTTCGCCTGGTGCGCCGTGGCGGCACCGGACGGCCGCGCGGCCTGCCCCTTCGCCTCGAACTCGACGAGCAGTTTTGCGGCCTCGTCGAACTCGTCCGGCGCGAGAGCGGTCTTGAGGTTCTCGATCCCCTTCGCGGGGTCGTTCACCGGCACCGGGGCGTGCTTCGGGCCGAGGTAGGCGGGCGTGCTGCGGTGCAGCGGGCCGCTGCCCAGACCGTCAGACCCGGCGTAGACGCTCACGAAGTTCGGCAACTCCGCGTCCGGAACGCCCATTTCGCACGACGCGACGTTCCCCACCGACGGGTACTGCACGGTGCCGTTCGGGTTGTAGCCGGTGTGCAGCAGGACGCGGGCACGCTCGTGGACGCTGTTCCCCGTGCTCATCCCGCGGATGAGGCAGATGTCCTTCATCTTCGTGCCGAGCTTCGGGAAAAGCTCGCAGAACTTCACGCCCGGCACGGCGGTGTCGATCTGCGCGTTCTGCGCCTTGTGCTCGGGCACCGTGAAGGTGTGGTGCTGGCTCACGCCGCCCTGCATGTGCAGCATGATGCACGACTTCCGGCGCGGGGCGCCCCCCTCGGCCGCGTGCGCGAGGCGCGGGAGCTGCCAGCCGGAACACGACGCACCGACCACGCCTGCGGCGCTCAACTTCAGAAATTCGCGCCGCAGGACGGCGTCACGAAGGGGCATGGCGGAATCTCCACGAATCGCAAGTCGAGGGGTCAGCGGTTGAGCATGAATTCGCTGCTGTTGAGCAGCACCCACACGACGCGACAGTACGCATCGCGCGGGGATTTCTGCTTCTCGACGAAGGTCGCGAACTTCCCGCGTTCGTCGGCCGTGGGCCTGCGCGACAGCACCGCGAGGAAGAGTTGCTCGACCGCGTCGGCCGGCACCTTCGCGGACGCGAGCACGCGGTCCACGACCTTCCCGCCTGTGTTGTAGTAGCCCTCGTTCATGAGTTTCAGCGCGTGTGGCACGCCGAGCTTCAGTTCGGTGGGTTCGTCGGCCTCGCCCGGCCCGCGGAACGCCGCGACGAACACCGCACGCGGCGAGGGTGGGGGCGGGGCCTTCGGGTTCGGCTTCTTCTTCGGGTCGGGCGGCGGCGCGATCTCCGGGAGTTCGAGCGCGACGCACAGCGCGTCGTAGACCTGCTCCGGCGTTAGCGCCTTCGGTGCCATGCGGGCGAAAAGGCTCTCCGCTTCTGGCTTGTCGTTGCCCGGCGCGACCTTGCCCGTCCGCTGGTAGGTCTCGCTCAGGCAGATACAGCGGATCAGGTGTTTCACGTCGAAGTTCGACGCGACGAACTCGTCGGCAAGCGCGTCGAGTAGTGCCGGGTGCGAGGGGGCGTTGTGGTCGCCGAAGTCGTTCAGCGGGTTGACGAACCCGCGGCCGAAGAAGTGCGCCCAGAACCGGTTCACGGTCGCGCGGGCGAACATGCGGTTGTCCTTCGCAGTGAGCCACTCTGCGAACGGCGGGCGGTGGCTCTTGGTCGGGTCCGCGACCAACTTCGTCCCGTCGAGCAACCCGGCGGGCACCTTCTTGCCGCCGTTCCGGGCCTCGCCGTCGTTGGGAATGCTGATGCTGATCTCTCTCGGCGGCGTGGGCGGCTTCTTCCCCGGCTTCGGCTCCTCGATGTGTCGTTCTTTCACACCGGGGGTGTTCTTGTTCTCGACCGTCTCCATCCGTGCGGCCTGACCGAAGAACGCAGCCAGGCTCCAGAAGTCGGTCTGCTTCCAGGCGCTGAAGGGGTGGTCGTGGCACTCGGCGCACTGGAGTTGCACCCCGAGGTACACCTGCGCGACGTTGCCCGCGAGGATCTTCGGGGCGAACTGGGAGTTCATGTCGCCGTTGTAATAGAAGAACAGTCCCTGCGGCGCTTCGGCCAGCGGGCCGGTGGCGGTGAGGACGTCGCGGGTGGTCGCGTCCCACCCGCGGCCCTCGTTGAGCGACTTCGCGAGCCACTCCTTGAACGGCTCCGGCGGGCGCGGTGACTGGTTCACCGTGGTGAGGTAGAAGACGTTCACCCACCGCTCGCCGAAGTGCTTGCCGTAGTCTTCGGACGCGAGCAGTGAGTCGATCAGTTTCGCCCGCTTGTCGGCGTCCGCCGAGTCGAGGAACGTGACCGCTTGCTGCGCCGTCGGCGGCTTACCGCCGATGTCGAGGTACGCGCGGCGGAGGAACTCGGCGTCGTCGGCCCTGGGCGACGCGGGCACCTTCGCGGCGCCGAGCCGGGAGTCGATTTCCTTGTCGATGTGCTTCGCGACCTCCCCGGGCTTCTTCGCCGCCCGCGTCACGGCCGCGCCGCTCGACTTCTCCGTCCCTTTCGCGCCAGAGGCAATCCACTCGCGGATCAGCTTCTTGTTCGCGTCGGAGACCTTGTTGTCGGTCTTCGGCATCTCGTCCTTCTCGAGCTTCTGCCACAGCAGACTTTCAGCCGGCTTGCCGGGCACGACGGCCGCACCGCCCTTGCCGCCCTTCAGCACGGCCGGCAGGGTGCGGAGGTCGAGGCCGTTCTTCTGGTGGACGCCGCCGTGGCACTGGAGGCAGTGCGCGTTGAGCACCGGCAGCACGTCGGCCTCGAAGGTGGGAACCTTCGGGGCGTCGGCGGCTGCGAGTTGGGGCGCGAGCAGGAGTGCCAGGGCTGCGAGCGGGCGGGTCATGGGAAGAGGCTCCGCGGGCGGGTCACAAGCCGAACCCCGGCCGCGCCGGGCGCAGACCGGGACTGCGCTCATTTGGCGAACGCGATCTGCTTCCCGTCGAAGGTCACCGTTTGCCCGCCGACGGTCACCTTGTCGCCGTCGGCCTTCACCTCGGGGTGCTTGTCCTTCGACAGCGTCAGCACGGTGAAGGTCTGCCCGCCGGCGGTCACCTTCGTGAACTGTGCCGTGGGGTCCGACTTGCCCTCGCCGATGCCGACGCCGATGAGCAGGAGCGGCGCGCCCGACGCGCCGGAGAAGTCCACCGCCAGGTGCTTCTCGCCCGCAGCGATCACACCGGAGCCGTCCTTCCCGGGTGCGAAGTTGGCCGGCTTCGCGGCAGTGAAGTTGCCGAACTCGTACCGCTTGCCCAGCCCCCACACGACCACCGGGCCGAACTTCGGCTTGTAAGCATCCTTCGGGCCGTACCCGAGCAGCGCGGTGACGACGATGTCGTCGGCATCCTTCCACCGGTTGCGGAAGCAGTAGTACCCGTGGACGCGGTCTTCGACCGCCTGGGGTAACACGCCCGCGGGGTTCTTCGCCTCCACCCCGATTGGCCAGTTCACGAACGCCGCGACCGCCTTCCACGGTGTGACGAGCGCGTCGTAACTTTTCTCTCCCTTCGCGAGGAACCCCTTCTCGTTGACCCACGCCTCCTTCGGTGTCAGCTTGTGCTCGGCCGGCTCGACGAAGTTCTCGTACGCCCACAGGAGCGCGGGCTTGTACTTGTCGTCGACGACCCCGAAGCCCTGGGCGAACTGTCCGCCGTGCGACCAGTCGCCGGCCCGGGTGAACTCGTGGGTGCCGTAGCTCGGGCCGCCGTTGGTGAGCCGGTTGGGGAACTGCGGGCGGCCGTCCTGCGGCACGATCTCCAGCGCCCAGCGGAGCGCGATGTACTGGGCGTTCGGCCGCGGGGTAATGAAGTCTTTCCCACACGCGACCCGCGCCGCCCTGATCCACAGCGGCAACCCGGTGTCGGACGAGACGTGGCTTGGCCCCTGGCTCTCGGCATACCAGCCGTGGTCGCCGAACCCCTGGGTGAGCATCGCGGACAGGTTCTTGTACGCGTCCGGGAGCCACTCCTCCCAGATCTTCGCGCCCTCGGCGCCAGGGTCGCCCGCCAGCGCGGCGGCGGCCAGCGCCCCGCACATGATCCCGCCGGTGTGGTTCTTCGCGGGTGGGTACTTCGGCTTGCGGACCACCTTTTCGAGGTTGAACCCCTGGCCGCTCTTCACCTCCAGGAACGCCTTCGCGACCCGCTTGCGGTCGGCCTCGGCCCACCCGTCGTAGCACAGGTCGTAGCCGAGCGCCGCGACCGCCCACGACGAGCCGGCCCGCAGCTCGCCGTTGGGGTTGGTGAACGAGTAGCGGCCGTCGCGGTCGGCCTCGCCCTTGATCATGCGGTCGAAGCACTGGAGCCCGAGGTCGGCGTACTTCTTCTCCCCGGTGAGCTGGTAGAGCAGCCCGTACCCGGCGGCGTGGCCGATGGTGAACCCGCCGACAGTGTGCTCGGGCTGGCCCGGCGGCAGGAGCGTGTCGCCGTTCTTGCCGTCGAGCAGGAACCGCAGGCGCCGGACGATGGCCTTGCCCTCCGGCGTTTCGGCCCGCTTCCGAATGTCGGGCACGTCGCCCTTGCGGAAGAGCAGCCGCGGGTGCTCGCCGGGTTCCGGTTTCTTCCAGTCCTTCACGTCGGCGGGCCAGGGCGAATCCGCTGCGGAAGCGGCGAGCGGGAGCGCGAGGCACACGGTCGCGAGGCCGAGTCGGAGAGCGTCTGTCATTTGCTGCCGTGCGCATGAGGTTCGGGTAGGCCCCAACTGAACCCCGCCTGTCGGCTTCCTCAGACAGACGCGAGTGTCTGCGCCCACGGTCCGGTGGGGTTCGGCTGGCGGTAGCCTTCTTCGCGCAGGTCCGGCCCCCATGCTCCGTTTACAGACCCTCGCCTCCCTCTTCGCGATCACCGTACCGGCCCTCGGCGCGGAGCCGGACGCCGCGCCTTCGGGCGTGTACACGGCGGAAGTGGTCGAGGGTGCCCCGAAGATGACCGCGGCCGGTATGGCGTGGTGGGACGGCAAGCTCATCATCGCGGACCGCGGCGGCAAGCGGCTCGTCGCCTTCACCCCGCCGGACACGTTCGAGACGCTCCGCGAGGTGCCGACCCCGGTCGGGCTGGCGGTCGATCCCGACGGTGACCTCGTCCTCACCGAGCGAGACCCGAACCGGGTCGTGCGCATCAAGGCCGACGGCACCAGTTCCGTGATCGCGGAGAAGGACGTGGGCACGCCGCAGTTCGTGACCGTTCACAAGTCCGGCCGGGTGTTCTGGTCCGGCTTCCCGGACGGCGGCACCCGGAGCGTCGTACCCGGCGGCGCGGTCGAACTTCTCTCCCCGAAGATCGGCCACACCTACGGAATCGGCCTCAGCCCGAAGCAGGACTGGCTCTACGTCGCGTCGAAGTTGCCCAACGCCGACGGCCGCGCCGTGTGGCGGTTCCCGCTCGACGCGGAGGGGAAGCCTGGGAAAGGCGAGGTGTTCTTCAAGGTCCGGGATCTGAAGCCGCAACTGCAGGAGCTCCCCGCGGCGAAGGACAAAGGGGAGACGCTGCTGGGCTGGGTCGGGCGGTTGCAGGGGCTGGCGGTGGACCGGCTCGGGAACGTGTACGTCGCCGGTGCAAGTCGCACACCTCGGGCGAGGCCGTCGCGGTCATTTCTCCCGACGGCAAGAAGGTCGTGGCGATGATCCTCGGCGTGCCGAGAAACGTCTCGGGGCTGGCGTTCGGCGGGAAGGACGGCCGCACGCTCTACGTCACCGGGGCCGGAGAGTACCGGCCGCACCGGGTCCGCTTGCCGGCCGCCGGCGCGGGGTGGTGAGCCGCCTGTCTGGCGTGTCGTCGGCCGGGGTTCGGTGACGTGGTACAGTGACGGAATGCCCCCACCAGCCTTCACGCCCCGAGCAGTTCCCCATGACCCGATCTGAAACCCACCCGGCCGAGTGTCGCCGCGCCGATCACCACCTGTCCCGCCGGTTGTTCCTTCAGGGGGCGGGTGCCGCCGCTCTCGGCGGGTTCGGCCGCCTGTT